>CAKTXU010000032.1 GCA_934630995.1 uncultured Eubacteriales bacterium | reverse complement strand
GGGTAAAATCCTGACCATCGGTTTTTTCGCGGTGGTCCTGCTGGGCGCTTTGCTTCTCACCCTTCCCGTGGCAACGAAGGACAGGGACAGCCTGGGCTTTGTGGACGCTCTGTTCACCGCCACCTCCGCGGTCTGCGTCACCGGCCTGACGGTGGTGAATACCGGCGTGACCTTCTCTCTTTTCGGACAGGTGGTCATCATTGTTCTCATCCAAATTGGCGGCCTGGGCTTCATGACCATGGCGTCCCTGGTGTTCTTAGCCATCGGCAAACGCATCTCCCTGCGGGAGCGGCTCGTCATTCAGGAGAGCTTTAATGCCGACACCCTCCAGGGTCTGGTCCGCCTGGTCCGCAACGCCATCCTCGTCACCCTGGCGGTGGAGGGAGCGGGCTTCGTTGTTTTCGCAATCCGGTTCATCCCGGAATTTGGGGCGGCCAAGGGGTTGTTTATCGCCGTTTTTCTCGCCATATCCGCCTTCTGCAACGCCGGCTTCGATCCCTTCGGCTATGCCAATTCCATTGAGGAATATGTCGCCGATCCGGTGGTGAATCTCACCATCATGCTGCTGATAACCCTGGGAGGCATGGGCTTCTCCGTGGTTTTGGATATCGTCAGGCATCGCCGGTTCCGGGCGCTGACCCTCCATTCCCGGGTCGTGCTCATCATGTCGGGACTCCTGTTTTTGTCCGGTGCCCTGCTCATCGGCTTGGTGGAATGGGCCAATCCCCTGACACTGGGCCGGGCGGACCTCAATCCGGCCGAGAAGGTGCTGGCGGCCTCTTTCCAATCCGTGACCCTCCGGACCGCCGGCTTTGACACCATCGGACAGGGAAATCTGACGCCGGCAGGTCAGATGATCAGCATCATCTATATGTTCATCGGCGCTTCCCCCGCCTCTACCGGCGGCGGTATCAAGACCACCACCTTTTTTATCGTCCTGCTCTCCGTGGGCGCCATGGTGCGGCGCAAGCAGGACTATAACATCTTCAGCCGCCGCCTCAACGAGCAGCTGGTCCGCCGGGCCCTGGCGATATTCACGATAGCCCTGGGCCTGGTGCTGGTGGATGTGGTCGTCATCAGCGCCGCAGAGGCGGCGGCGGGTAATACCGAAACCCTGGCCGACGTCCTGTTCGAGACGGTATCCGCCTTCGGTACGGTGGGGTTGACCAGAGGGATCACGCCGGATATGAGCGTGGTTTCCAAACTGCTCATCAGCGTCACGATGTTTCTGGGCCGGGTCGGGCCGCTGACCGTATCCATGGCCTTGTCCGGCGGCCCCGGCAAGGCGGACGTCATCCGCTATCCGGAGGATCGGATGATGGTGGGGTAATCGCACATCCATACAAGCGGCGCGGCTTCCGCGCGGAAAGGCAGACGACAAATGGTTGCAAAACAGATAGCGGTTCTGGGTCTCAGCCGGTTCGGCGCCAATGTGGCGCGCTCCCTGGCCGCCATGGGCGTAGAGGTCATGGGGGTGGACAGCGACGGCGAAAAGGTAGCGGACATCGCCCAGGACATCACCCACGCCATCCAAGCGGATATTCTGGACAGCGACGCCCTGGATTCCCTGGGCCTGCGCAATTTCGACGTGGTGGTGCTGAGCATCAAGGACGTGGAAATCAGCTGCTTAGCCACCATCGCCCTCAAGGATCACGGCGCGGGCCGGGTGGTGGCTCAGGCCAGCAGCGCCCCGCACGCGAAAATCCTCGAACGTATCGGGGCGGACAAGGTCATCTTCCCGGAGCGGGATATGGCCGCGCGGCTGGCCCGCAGCCTGGCGGGGGAAAATATTATCGATTATATGGAGCTGTCCTCTCTCCACAGCCTGATGGAAATCGAGGCGCTGGACGAATGGGTGGGCCATACCCTCAAGGAGAGCAATCTCCGCAGCCGTAACGGCATCAACGTGGTGGCCATCCGCTCGGGAAAGACCATCCGTGTCTCTCCTCAGGGCGATGACCTGATCCACGATGGGGATGTGCTGGTGGTCATCGGAGAGAACAATGATCTGGAAAAGCTCAACAACATCCGCCGCAAACGAAAATAAAAAGAAGATATACTAATTGGCAGGCCGCCCGTTCCACAAGGAACGGGCGGCCTTTTGTAAAAGAGTTGAATACCGCGGCGAAAAATGCTAAACTATAAGAATATCGTGCCTGTCCGCGCCCCGGCGCGGCGGGTATGGGAGGCCGGAGGGCGTATGAGCTTTAAACATTGGACGGTGCCGCCGCTCGACAAAGAGGAGGCGGCGACGCTGGCGGAGGAATGCGGCCTGCATCCCTTCCTGGCCCTGATGCTGACGATCCGCGGGATCCACACGCCGGAGGAGGCGGGCGAATTCCTGCTGGGCAATGAGCTGAACGACGATCCCTTTTCCTTCGCGGACATGGATGTGGCGGTGGAGCGCATTCAGCGGGCCATCGACGCAGGAGAGCAGATCGCCGTGTTCGGCGATTACGATGCGGACGGCGTCACCTCCACCGCGCTGCTCTATTCGTATTTGGTGTCCCGGGAGGCCCGGGTATTTTACCAGATTCCGGAGCGGGAGGGCGAGGGCTACGGCCTGCACAAGGAAACGGTGGACAGGCTGGCCCAGGCGGGCGCGAGTCTTATCATCACGGTGGACAACGGCATCGCCGCCGTCGAGGAGGTGGCCTACGCCGCCGAAAAAGGGATCGACGTGGTGGTGACCGACCATCACCAGCCTCAGGAAATCCTGCCCGCCGCCGTGGCGGTGGTGGATCCCCACCGGGCGGACTGCGGCAGCGCCTTCAAGGATTACGCCGGTGTGGGGGTGGCTTTCAAGCTGGTCTGCGCCCTGGAGGGGGACGAGGAAAGCGTGCTCATGCGATACGCCGACCTGGCGGCCATCGGCACCCTGGCCGATGTGATGCCTCTATCTGGGGAAAACCGGGTACTGGTTCGCCGGGGGCTCAAACAGATAAACGAAGCGCCCCGCCCCGGCCTCGCTGCCCTGATCGACGCGGCGGGCGGAACGGGCAAGGCCCAGACTTCGGTTTCCGCCGTCTTTATGATTTCTCCCCGTCTCAACGCCGCCGGTCGGATGGGCTCACCGGAGAAGGCGGCGCGGCTGCTCCTCAGCGAGGACGCGGAGGAGGCGCGAATGCTGGCGGAGGAAATCCAGCGGCTCAACACCGAACGGCAGGCGGCGGAGACCGCCATCCTCGCCCAGGTTCTGGAGCGGCTGGATAGGGATCCGGCGCTGCTGGCCGACCGGATCCTGGTCATCGAGGGCGAGGGCTGGCACCGGGGGGTTATCGGCATCATCGCCTCCCGTGTCACGGAACGGTACGGCAAGCCCAGCATCATCCTCTCGGTGGAGAACGGGGCGGCCCGCGGCTCCGGCCGGAGCGTCAAGGGCTTTTCCCTGTTTAAGGCCCTGACCGCCTGCGCACCGCAGCTGGACAGCTTCGGCGGGCACGAGCTGGCCGCCGGCGTCGGGCTGGCGGCGGAGAGGATTGGGGAATTCCGGCAGGCGGTCAACGCCTATGCCGCCTCCGCCTGCCCCGTGATGCCGGTGCCTGAGCTGCGGCTGGACTGCAAGCTGCGCCCCTCTCAGCTGGACTTGGAGAAGGTGAGCCTCCTCGCCGCCCTGGAGCCCTTCGGCACGGGAAACCCCGCGCCGGTTTTCGGTTTGTTCAACATGCAGCTCGACAATATCGTGCCGGTGGGCGGCGGAAAGCATCTGCGTCTGTCGGTCTCCCGGGACGGGGTGCGGCTGTCGGTGATGCGCTTCGGCGTCGCTCCCGAGGATTTCCCCATCGAATGCGGTTCCCTGATCCATTTGGCGGTGACGCTGGATGCCAACGAATACAAGGGAACGGTCAGCCTCTCCATCATCGCCCGGGACATCCGCTATGCCGACACCCGGCAGGAAGAGGTCACCGGCGGCCTGGCGGCCTATGACCGGGCCATGCGGCGGGAGGCTTTGCCGGAAGAGGCGCAGGCCTGGCTGCCCGGACGGGAGAGGGTTGGCACCGTCTACCGGTTCCTGCGGGCAAAAAACGCATGGCGGGGAACGCTCGAACAGCTTATGCATGCCGCAGGGGGCGGAAGCCTGACCTATCCGCAGCTGCGCCTGGCGCTGGAGATACTGCGGGAGGCGGGGCTTGTGGAGGTAACCGACGGAGGCGACACCCTGGCCGTCCGGGTGCTGCCCGCGGCGGGCAAGGTGGATCTGTCCGGAACCCCTGTTATGCAATTTTATCGGGCGGGCGCCCCCGTCGGAGCGGCGCCCGCGGAATGAGGAAGAGACGTCCATGATTCAGAAGGAAGACATCATCGTCGATCTGAAAAAGCGGATCATCAAAAGTGAAAAGACCTTCAATCTGGAGGCCGTCGACCGAGCCATCGAGCTGGCCTGTCGTGCCCATGAGGGGCAGATGCGCCGTTCCGGGGAGGAATATGTCTGCCATCCGCTGCAGGTTGCCTGCATCCTGGTGGATCTGGGTATGGACACCGAAACCATCGTTGCGGCCATCCTCCATGACGTGGTGGAGGATACGCCGGTGGAGCTGGCGGATATCAAAAAGCAATTCGGTGCCGAGGTATCCGCCCTGGTGGACGGGGTCACCAAGCTGAACAAAATCCCGCTGGCCAGCCGGGAGGAGCAGCAGGCGGAGAATATACGCAAGATGTTCCTGGCCATGTCCCAGGATATCCGGGTCATCATCATCAAGCTGGCCGATCGGCTGCACAATATGCGCACCAGCGTGGGCTGGGATCCCCAGAAGCGCCGGGATAAGGCCAAGGAAACCATGGATATCTACGCGCCTCTGGCTCACCGGCTCGGCATCCGGGCGGTCAAGGAGGAGCTGGAGGACATCTCTCTGCGGATTCTCGACCCGGTTGCCTACAAGGAAATTGAGGACGCCCTGGCCCTGCGGGAAAACGAGCGCAATGAGTTCTTGCGAGGCATCCAGGAACGGATTAAGGAGCGTCTGCTGGAATTCCACATGGAGCCCTTTGTCTCCGGCCGTATCAAGAGCATTACGGGTATTTACCGCAAGATGTATATGCAGAGCCGTTCCTTCGACGAAATTTACGACATCTACGCCGTGCGGGTGATTGTGGACACGGTTAACGACTGTTACAATGTTCTGGGTATTATCCACGATATGTTCCGTCCCCTGCCCAACCGGTTCAAGGATTATATCTCCACCCCCAAGGCCAATATGTATCAATCGCTGCACACCACCGTCATCAGCAAGGAAAAAATCCCCTTTGAGGTGCAGATCCGCACCTGGGAGATGCATTATACCGCCGAATACGGCATTGCGGCCCATTGGAAATATAAGCTGGGCATCCAGCGCAAGGATAAGCTGGAGGAGCGGCTCGCCTGGGTGCGTCAGTTCATCGAAAGCCAGAAGGACGTGGACGACGCGGAGGACATCGTCCGCAGCATCAAGACCGATCTGTCCTCGGAGGACGTTTTCGTTTTCACCCCCAAGGGGGATGTGATTACCCTGCCGGTGGGAGCCACGGTCATCGATTTCGCCTACGCCATCCATTCGGCTGTGGGCAACCGGATGGTGGGGGCCAAAGTTGACGGGCGCATCGTTTCCCTGGATTATGTGGTCAAGACCGGGGAAATCGTCGAGGTCCTCACATCCGGCGCCCAGGGAAAGGGACCCAACCGGGACTGGCTGGGTATTGTCAAAACCGGGGAGGCCCGCAACAAAATCCGCGCCTGGTTCAAAAAGGAACGGCGGGAGGAAAATATCGAGCAGGGCGAGCAGGAAATGGAGCGGGAGCTGACCCGCAACGGCATCCGGCTGCCCGAGGACAAGATGCAGGAATTCCTGCTGACCCAATGCAAAAAGCAGCACTGCGACAGCCTGGAGGATTTTTACGCCGCCATCGGCTACGGCGGGGTGCTCCTCTCCCGGATTATGCCCCGCATGAAGGAGGATTACCTCAAGCTGCTCAAGGCGGAGGATATCCCCACGCCGGACAGTCTGCTGACCGCCTCCAAAAAGCATCACAACAACGGCGGCGTCATCATTGAGGATATGGACAACTGTCTGGTCAAATTCGCCCGCTGCTGCAATCCGGTCCCAGGCGACGATATCATCGGCTTCATCACCCGGGGGTACGGCGTGTCCATCCACAAGCGGGACTGTGTCAATGTGCCGCAGGATCCCTCCCGCGCTGCGGAGCCTGAGCGGTGGGTGCGGGTGAGCTGGGAGGACAGCGTCAGGGACGAATTCAAGGCCACTCTCCATCTCGACGCTAAGGACAGGCAGGCGCTGCTGGCCGACGTGACAACCCAGCTGGCGGCCATGCATGTGATGATCCATGCCATCAACGCCCGGGAGCCCAAGGACGGGCATGCGATGATGACCCTGACCGTGGGCGTCAACAGCCTGGAGCATCTCCAGTCGGTCATCGCCAGGCTATCCCGGATCGAAGGCGTATACCACATCGAGCGGAGCGGCTTCTGACAGGGGGGAAGGCTTTGAAAGCGGTATTTCAGCGGGTCGCCCGCGCGTCGGTGGAGGCGGCGGGGGAGGAAATAGCGTCCATCGGCCCCGGGGCCTTATTGCTGCTGGGGGTCGCCGCAGGGGATACGGAGGCCGAGGCGGCGCTGTTGGCCAAAAAGGCGGCCTGGCTGCGGGTCTTTTCCGACCAAGAGGACAAGATGAACCTGTCGGTCAGGGATACCGGCGGCGAGGTGCTGGTGGTGTCCAATTTCACCCTGTGCGCTGATTGTTCCCATGGCCGCCGCCCGGAATTTCTGTCCGCCGCCCGGCCGGAGGATGCCGAACCGCTCTATCTCTATTTCGCGGAACGGCTGCGCCTGGAGGGCGTCTCACGGGTATGCACCGGCTGCTTCGGGGCGGACATGCGGGTGCGGCTCACCGGGGACGGCCCGGTCACTTTGATTCTCGACACAGAGGATTGGAAGAAAGCGTGAAGGAGTGGAAACGCCATGGATATTCTCCGCCTGCCGGTGGGAGCTCTGCAAGCCAACTGTTACTTGGCGTATGATGAAAACAAGGAAGCGGCGGTCATCGATCCCGGCGCTGAGGAGAAGCGTATTCTGTCCGCCGCACAGGAGCGGGGCCTGCGGGTGGCCGCCATTCTGTTGACCCACGCCCATGCGGATCACATACTGGCCGCCCGGGAGCTCCGGGAGGCCACAGGCGCGCCGGTGGTGATTTCGGCCGCCGACGCACCGGCGCTGGAGGACAGCGACAAAAATCTCATTCAAATTTTTCTGCCGGGCGCGGAGTATTCTATCAGTGCCGATCGTTCCCTGGCCGACGGCGAGGAATTTGCCGTGGGCTCCCTGCGTTTCCGGCTGCTTTTGACACCCGGCCATACCGTGGGCAGCGCCTGCTACCTGTGCGGCGATACCCTCTTCTCGGGAGATACCCTCTTCTGCGGAGGCGTGGGCCGCACCGATCTGCCGGGCGGCAGCTACGAGGCGCTGGAGCGGTCCCTGCAGCGTCTGGCCGCTCTGCCTGGAAATTACACCGTTCTGCCCGGCCACGGAGAGGAAACCACCCTGGATGCCGAGCGGGCGTCCAATCCCTATATGAACAACGGCTATTTCGACTGACGACAGCCGACACAGAGAGGAACCGCCGCCGCTATGACATTGGTGATAAAGGGTCACAGCTACCGCTATGAACTGGAAAATATCTGCCGCCTTTTTCTGCCCCAGGAAAAGGTGATCGTCCCCGCCGACGGAATGACGGAAGGGACAGACGGCGTAACGGCTGTTACTGTTTTTGAAAAGGGCCCGTCGGATACCCGCCTGGTCTGCCGCCTCACCCTGGAGGATTTTCGGGAGGAGCGGGAGGACCGGGTGGCCAACGACCATCCCGACTATCGGGATGAGTGCGAGCTGCGGTTGTCCACCATGCTTTATCGGCTCTTCACCCGCCTGTTCGGCTTTGAGCAGGAATGGGGAATCGTCACCGGCGTGCGGCCGGTCAAGATGCTGCGGAGGATGATCCGCGAGGCGGGGCGGGAGGAAGCCCTGCGGCGCTTCCGGGAAACACTGCTGGTCAGCGAAGGGAAAACCGCCCTGTGTGCCCGGACGCTGGAGGCGGAGGACCGGATTCTCGCCCTGTCCCGCCCGGCATCCTTCAGCCTGTATATTTCCATCCCCTTCTGCCCGACCCGGTGCGACTACTGCTCCTTCGTCTCCCAAACCGTGGTGCAGGCGGCGAAGCTTATCCCGGAATACGTGCGCCTGCTGGCGGAGGAAATCGCAGTCACCGGGCAAATAGCCGCCGACCTGGGGCTCCGGCTGGAAACCGTGTATTTCGGCGGCGGCACCCCCACCACCCTGTCGGCGGAGCAGCTGGCCTTTTTGCTGGCGAAGGTGGAGGCGAGCTTTGATTTTACCCATCTGCGTGAATTGACGGTGGAGGCCGGCAGGCCGGACACGGTGACGGAAGACAAGCTCCGCGCCCTGAAGGCGGCGGGCGTCACCCGGGTGAGCATCAATCCCCAGACCCTGCGGGACGACGTGCTCGCGGGCATCGGCCGCCGTCACACGGCGGCGCAGTTTTATGACGCCTATGCCATGGCGCGGCGCTGCGGCTTTTCCAATATCAACACCGATTTGATAGCGGGCCTGCCGGGAGACGACTTTGAGGGCTTCCGGCGTACCCTGGAGGGTATATTGGCCCTGGAGCCGGAAAGTATAACCGTACATACCCTTTCCATGAAACGGGCCTCCAATCTGGTGATCCAGCGCCGCGCGGATTATAGGGTGCGGGACGACGCCGTGAGCATGGTGAGGCTGACCGCCGATCGGCTTCCGGCGGCGGGGTATATCCCCTATTATCTCTATCGCCAGAGCCGCACCGTGGGCAATCAGGAAAATGTGGGGTGGGCCCGTCCGGGATACGAGGGGCTCTACAACGTCTATATCATGGACGAAACCCATACCATTCTTGCCTGCGGCGCGGGGGCGGTGACCAAGCTTAAGCGCCCGGCAACCGAATACCTGGAGCGGGTGTTCAATTACAAATTCCCTTACGAATACAACGCACGGTTCGATGAGCTGCTGGAGAGAAAACGGCGCATCGGGGAGTTTTACGGGAGTCTTTAGGGTAGCCGTCCACATCAAATAGCTCGAGAGTGACAGATACATACGGCAAACAGAACCGCGTGACCCGCGTATGGGGGCCCGCGGTCCTGTTTTAGTGTTCGCGTTAACTTTTTCCCAAGATGTCTGATATTCATCTGAAAATGGGAAACAGGGTAATTCATCACAATAAAAGCGGAGAATTGCTATTTCTTCATATTGTGTCGATTTCGAGACGTATTCGCCAAAAAACATTGACTGTCACGGGTGGCGCCTGGTGGATGAAGAATGAAATCCGCACTGATTGACCAATTTGAATGGGGTATGTGGATCGGACGGAGGTGTACATAAGGGTTTAAACTCCATTCACAAATCTAGCTGATGGGAATGGTATACTAAACACAAAGAAAAATATTGAACGAAAGGGAGACTTTTGCCTCTCTCCCGCATATACTGATAGAATCATGATTGTGACAAGAAATGCAGGTGACATCCCACATGAGAGCGATGAAGAGCATGTTTCCCAAGCGGCTGCTTCTCAAGGAGGAGATTAACCGGCGGATAACCGCTGCGCCCGAGGCTTTTATCGAGGAGGAAAATCAGCGGTATTTCGACGAGCTGGAGGCCCTTTCGCGCTTTTTGACGGTGGGGCTCCATACCCGCTGCCTGGTAATGCTGTCGGGGCCCTCCTCCTCCGGCAAAACCACCACCGCCCTGCTGCTGCGGGACTATCTGCGGGATTTGGGCGTGGACGCCCATACCGTTTCCCTGGACAATTTTTATCGCGGCCGAGGGCAGGCCCCCCGTCTGGAGGACGGAAGCTACGATTACGAGGCCGTCGAGGCATTGGATCTGCCCCGTCTGCAGCTCTGTATGCAGGAGCTCATCCGGGACGGCGGCACCCGTCTGCCGGTATTCGATTTCACCCGGGGCGCCCCCGCGGAGGAGACGAGGGAACTGAAGATTGACCGGGATTCGGTGGTGATTTTCGAGGGGATCCACGCGCTGAACCCGATTTTTGAAGAGCATCTCCCCCAGGAGAACCTTTTCAAGGTCTTTGTGAACACCATTTCCCCCATCTATGACGGCGGCGACAAACTGCTGGCCCGGCGGAATATCCGTTTGGTGCGCCGCCTGCTGCGGGACGAGAGATTCCGCAGCAGCCCGGTGGAAAACACCTTGGACATGTGGCCTCAGGTCGTCAGGGGGGAGACGCTGTATATGTTCCCCTATGTGGACACGGTGGATGTCGTCGTGGACACCACCCACGCCTATGAGCCCTGTGTGTTCGCCGGGGAAATACTGCCCCTGCTGCGGGCGGTGCCGCCGGACAGCCCCTATCGCGATCAGGCCCTCAGGCTGGCGGGCCATCTCGACACGTTCGTGCAGCTGTCTCC
>CAKTXU010000031.1 GCA_934630995.1 uncultured Eubacteriales bacterium | reverse complement strand
TGGCCTTCTCCAACGCGCTGCTGGGCATCGCCCACTCTCTGGCCCCCAAAACCGGCGCCATGTTCGAAATCCCCCACGGCTGCTGCAACGCCATCCTGCTGCCTGCGGTCATCCAGTACAACTCCCGCGCGGTCATGGAACGGTATGCCGATATCGCCCGGGTGATGGGTCTGCCGGGACGCACCGACAAGCAGCTGACGAATTCCCTGGTGGAGGCCGTCAAGACCATGAACAAGAAGCTGAATATCGAGCAGACCTACAAGGCCAACGGGGTGACGGAGGAGTTCTTTAACGCGCACGCCGACGCCATTGCGGAGAACGCCGTGAAGGATCCCTGCACCGCCTCCAATCCCCGGCCCATCGATGTGGAAAATATGAAGAAGGTTCTCACCTGCGCCTTTACCGGCGAGGACGTGACCTTCTGATACGGGGGCAAGGATTGGTGCTTGCAGCGTTTTGCTCGCTATGCTATACTAAAAGGTAGACGCAAGGCCTGCCTCCGCAGCCGCGCTGGGGGGCAGGCCTTGTTGCCGCCATGACCAACAAGCGTCCCGAAAGGATGAAGCATTATGTATCGTATAAGGAAGAAGGAGCCCCTGAATCCCACCGTGACACTGATGGAAATTGACGCGCCGCTGATAGCCAGAAAGGCGGAGCCGGGCCAGTTCGTCATCCTTCGGGTGGATGAACAGGGGGAGAGGATTCCTCTGACCGTGGCCGACTATGATCGGGAAAAGGGGACGGTCACCATCATCTTTCAGATTGTGGGCGCCACCACCGAGAAGCTGAACCATCTGGAAGAAGGAGACTGTCTCCACGATTTCGTGGGACCTCTGGGCACTCCCTCTCATGTGGAAGGTCTGAAAAAGGTGGCTGTGGTCGGCGGCGGCGTTGGTTGCGCCATTGCCTATCCTATTGCCAAGAAGCTGCATGAGCTGGGTGCCACGGTACATACCGTCGTCGGTTTCCGCAACAGGGAGCTGGTCATTCTGGAGGAGCAGTTTCGCGCCGTCAGCGACAAGGTCTGTATGATGACGGACGATGGCTCCTATGGGGAAAAGGGACTGGTTACCAACGCGCTGAAGGCCCTTATTGACGCGGGAGAGCAGTATGACGAAGTCATCGCCATCGGGCCGCTGATTATGATGAAATTCGTCTGTAAGCTGACCAAGGAATACGGCATCAAAACAGTGGTCAGCATGAATCCCATCATGATCGACGGTACCGGGATGTGCGGCGGCTGCCGGTTGACTGTGGGCGGCAAGACCAAATTCGCCTGTGTGGACGGGCCGGACTTCGACGGCCATGAGGTGGATTTCGACGAGGCCATGGATCGCGGCACCATGTACCGCGACTTCGAGCGGCACCAGTACGAGGAAACCTGTAATCTCTTCAAGGGGGCGGACAGCCATGCCTAATATGTCGTTAAAAAAGAATCCCATGCCGGTACAGGATCCCGAGGTGCGTGCTCAAAACTTTGAAGAGGTGGCGTTGGGTTATACCGAGGAACAGGCCGTGGATGAAGCCAACCGCTGCTTGAACTGCAAAAACAAGCCCTGTGTGGGTAAATGTCCCGTGGCCATCGATATCCCTGCCTTCATCGCCCGGATCCGGGAGCGGGATTTCGAAGGCGCTTATCAAATCATCACCCGTCAAAGCTCTTTGCCCGCAGTCTGCGGCCGGGTCTGTCCCCAGGAAACCCAGTGTGAATCCAAGTGCGTCCGCGGGGTCAAGGGGGAGCCGGTGGCCATCGGCAGACTCGAACGGTTCGTAGCCGATTACCATATGGCCCACTGCGACACCCCGCCCGAGAGGCCGGCCCCCAACGGCCACAAGGTTGCCGTCATCGGCGCCGGTCCGTCGGGCCTCACCTGCGCGGGGGATCTGGGCCGGATGGGCTATGATGTGACCGTGTTCGAGGCCCTCCATCTGGCGGGCGGCGTCTTGGTTTATGGCATCCCTCAGTTTCGTCTGCCCAAGGAAATCGTCCGCCGGGAGATCGACAGCCTGAAGGCCCTGGGCGTCAAGGTGGAAACCAATATGGTCATCGGCAAGGTGCTGTCGGTGGACGATCTGTTTGAGGACGGCTTTGAGGCGGTGTTTATCGGCTCGGGCGCGGGTCTGCCCCGCTTTATGAATATTCCCGGGGAGAATCTCAAGGGCGTCTATTCCGCCAATGAATTTCTCACCCGTGTCAATTTGATGAAGAGCTACCAGGGGGACAGCTGCACCCCTATACAAAAGGTGCGGAATGTGGCGGTCGTGGGCGGCGGTAACGTCGCGATGGACGCCGCCCGCTGCGCCAAGCGTCTGGGGGCGGAGAACGTCTATATCGTTTACCGCCGTTCGGAGGAAGAGATGCCTGCCCGGAAGGAAGAGGTGGAGCACGCCAAGGAAGAGGGCATTGTCTTCAAGATGCTCACCAATCCCACCGAGATATTGGAAGATGAGAAGCACTTTGTCCGGGGAATGAATTGCGTTGAAATGACCCTGGGCGAGCCGGACGCTTCCGGCCGCCGCCGTCCCGAGCCCCGGGAGGGTTCCGGATTCGTACTGGACGTGGATTGTGTCATCATGGCAATCGGCACCTCCCCCAACCCGCTGCTGCGCAACACTACCAAGGGGTTGGATACCAATTCCCGCGGATGCCTCATCACCGAGGAGGAGAGCGGGCTGACCTCCCGTGAAGGCGTGTATGCGGGCGGTGACGCGGTCACCGGAGCCGCCACCGTTATCCTGGCGATGGGCGCGGGCAAGAACGCCGCAAAATCCATCGACGCGTATATTCAGGACAAGAGCTAATACACGGCAGGTATACTGTGTAACCGGGCGGAGATATCAATCCGTCCGGTTATATTATTTGTAATATATACGCGCCGCAAATATCCCCGCCTGCCCTTGCTTCATGTCTGCCAACAAATGATTCGGCTGGCGATCCCATGCATAGACATTTTTCGTTTGTTCAGCTGTATGGGGATTAGCCGGGTTACGGCCAATGCCAAGGTCGGACGGCAATTCATGTGGACGCTGGAGAGAGGCCTTTAAAACTCAAGGTTGTTCGTAACCGGCTTTGTTCAAGAAGTACTAATTATGGTTTTACCTATGGAGACAGGCACAAAAAACCTCCCCGCTGCATACAGATGGAAGGTATGAAGGTAGGAGAAAAACGGAGGTTTTGTGATGCTGCTGGAACTGCTGCAGTCCCTGTCGAATGTATTTTACATGGCTCTCCATGTGGTGAATTCCGGCTCCTTTCCCCGACCGCTTTCTGCGGAGAGGGAACAGGAATGCCTGGTAGCCTATCGTGAGCGGGGCGATATGGACGCTCGCAACGAGCTTATCGAACACAATCTGCGCCTGGTAGCCCATATCATCAAGAAATATTACAGCTCCGTCCGGGATCAGGACGATCTGATTTCCATCGGTACCATTGGCCTAATCAAGGCGGTGGGAACCTTCGACTATACAAAAGGTATAAGACTGGCGACTTATGCCTCCCGGTGCATAGAAAATGAGATTTTGATGCATTTCCGGGCAAACAAGAAGACGGCTCAGGATGTGTCGATTTCCGATCCGATCGATACCGACAAGGACGGGCATCCCCTTACGCTTATCGACGTTATCGCGGAGGATGACACCATCATCGACGATTTGGATTTAAAAATCAACGCGGAAAAGCTCTACCGCTATATTCAGGATACCCTGGACGACCGTGAAAAGGAGATCATCGAATGGCGATATGGTCTGGTGGGGAATGGACTGACACAGCGGGAGGTGGCGAAAAAGCTGAACATCTCCCGCTCCTATGTTTCCCGGATCGAAAAGAAAGCGCTGGAAAAGCTTAAGCGCCGGTTTGACGCAGGCGATGTACCCCGGCCACCCGTCAGACGGGCGCCGTAATCTACCACCGAACGGAAAGGTTTGGTGGAGGGGGTTTACACAGTGGTTGAAATTCCGGAAAAACGTGTTATACTGAATTCTGGATTTAAAAATGTATTGTATGTAAAGGAATGGAATAGGTATGAAATTATTTGCTTTAGGCCCGGTTGCCATGTATCCGCGTACACTGGAGGTCGCGGCACAGCAAATACCATATTTTCGTACACCTGAGTTTTCGGAAATAATGCTGGATTCTGAACGTTTGCTGAAAAAACATTTATCTGCTGAAGATAACGCAAAAACGGTCTTCTTAACGGCATCCGGAACGGCTGCAATGGAAGCGACTATCATGAACTGCTTTACTGAGACTGATAAACTGTTGATTATTGACGGCGGTATTTTTGGCCATAGATTTGTCGAAATATGCGATATTCATGGCATTCCATATGATGCCCTCATGTTAGCTTTTGGAGAAAAACTGACGGAAAAGCAGTTGCAACAATATGAGGGTAAGAAGTATACGGCTCTAGTTGTCAATATTCACGAAACTTCAACTGGTCAGTTGTATGATGTGAATATGCTGGCAGCTTTTTGCCGTCGTAACGGGCTGTATTTTATTGTAGATGCTATCAGTTCTTTTATGGCTGATGAATATAATATGGTTGAATACGGGATAGATGCTACTATTTTAAGCAGTCAAAAGGGACTGGCAATTGCACCAGGTATGGCAGTAGTTGTACTCAGTGATCGCCTTTATAAAGAAAAGGTGATGAATAACCATCCTAAAACGCTGTATTTTAACTTTGTAGATCATATTGACAATCTCAAACGTGGACAAACTCCCTTTACGCCAGCTGTAGGAACCGCTTTACAGCTTAACGATATGTTGCATAGTATAGAAGAAGAAGGACTTGAAAACCGTCTGGCTTATCTGCGGTTTATGGTAAGTGATTTTAGGAGACGCTTGAGTGAGACGGAATTGTATTTGCCGTCATATCCCATTTCCTATGCGGCATCACCCTTACTTTTCCCTCGGGAAAATGCGTCAATCGTGTATGAAATATTAAAGAACGAATATGATATTGTGCTGACCCCATGCGGTGGTGATTTAAAAAACAAGGTGCTCCGCGTGGCGCACATAGGAAATCATACAATCGAAGAAAATGCTCCTTTGATCGGAAAGTTGCAGGAGGTTCTACACAGGGTGTGAGAGCCATTGTCCCTCCGAATGGTATTGTGATTTTTCCAAATGAGAGGCAGGAAAGGCATGAATTGAAAATATGATGGACATTCGAGTTGATGAGATATTACAGTATGGCCGCGAAAAATTTCCCAGCATAGAAATGGCATATCTGAAGCCATCGGAACTCATATTTGAAGAAAGGGTAAAAATGAGCTGCTTCTACTGCGCCCGATATGGTGTCAGCTGGAAGTGTCCGCCACGTCTTCCGCCTATTGATTATCCAAAAATGATGGAGGAGTTTGACAACGGTGCTTTTGTATGGCTTGATATGCCTGTTACCGAGCAAAACTACGCGGATATACGTACCGAGTCCTCTGTGATTCTCCATCGTGCATTGCTGCATATGGAAAAGTATCTGTTACAACGGGGCGCCCCAATTTATTTAAGTTTTATTGGTGGCTCATGCAAATTGTGTAAAAACGGATGTGGTAAGGAGCGTTGCAACAATCCGTATAAGGCGCGTACGCCCCTCGAGGCAACGGGCGTGAACGTGGTAAAGTCAGCAGAGAAGGCTGATATCGACATTTCCTTCCCGGCAACAAAGCACATTACTCGCATTGGCCTGCTATTATGGTGAGTTGCCTACCTAATTAGTTAGCATGAAGCATGAAAGACTAACTATTAAAAGTCAAGCCGGAAAGCGGGAAAATTTGTGAAGGAGATGAAACAAGAAAGGCATAACAAAGCAGACGTCCGCAAGGACGCCGCAGAGCTGGCATAGAGATTAGGCGGCGGCTTGTTGATATGGCTGGCCTGATTTCTCTCAGGCGTAGATGAGCCGAACCAGTTTCTTGGCCGCGTGGGAAAGGGCTACGTTGTCGTGCTTGCCTTCAACTATCTTCTTGGTGAGATAAGCCCGGGAGGTGGGGTCCCAGTGGCAGACATATTTGGCGGCTTTGTAGAGTGCAAATCGCAGATACCTGGACCCTCGCTTCTCCATATGAACGTAGCAGTTGTTGAGCTGGCCGGATTGGTAGGTAGAGGGTGATAGACCAAAAAACGCGAAAACCTTGTCTGGAGAATTGAAGCGGGAGAAGTTCACCACCTCGGCCAGGATCATGGCGCCCATGCGGAAATCAATGCCTGGGATGGTGATAATGGGGAAATGGTGCCTTTCCATGATGCCCTGGATGGAGGTTTCTACTTCCTCGCTCTCTTTGTCCAGTTCCCGGATGATGCGGATGGTATGCCGGAGTTCCAGCGACTTGGCAGGCATAACAGAGCCAATGTAGTCCGTGGCGGTGTACCGGAGGATGAGCGCCATATCCGCCCATACCGGCCTTTAGAGGCGTCGGTAAGAAGGAACTTCATAAGCCCCGGCAATTTGCGTGGTCCCCGGAAACTCATCTAGCAGGGTGTAGATCGAGACCGTGTGGAGAGACGGCACGAGCTTCTCCAACTCTGGAAATAGAATGCAGACCAGCCGTGAGACGGCCTGCTTCAGCTTGGCCCGCTCCCAGACCTTGTCAAAGCGGTATCTGGTCAGTGACCTCAGTTCCTCATTGTGGCACACTGTGTCCGTGTAGGGCTTGAGGCCCACATCAGATATGAGCATCGCCGCAATGGTACGCGCGTCCATTCGGTAGGTCTTGGTTTTCCGTAAGGAGAGGCTTTTCCGGTAGAAGTTGGTATGCAGGTGATTCCATACATAGGTGGCCAGACAGCTGTCAAGAAGGAACCCCAGGAAATTGTAGCTGTAGTGCCCTGTTGCCTCAAGCCCTACTCTTATTTTGACCCGGGGTGTAGTGACCGACTGGATTCTCTTCAGCAGACTCCGAAACCCATCCATGGTGTTAGGTATCGTGAACCCATCCGCCAGGACTTTGCCCTCCGAGCTGAGAATAGAGCAGTCGTGCTTGTCTTTTGCCACATCGGTTCCAACGCAGACCATAGCAATACCTCCTTTTTTAGGTTGTTGATGCTGTTCCCGCAGGATCTTTGCCTTGTAACCTTGTTCTACATCAACTGTCTGGTGGTATTTAACTAATTAACAATTCTGCAAAGGGCTGTGGCCGGAGCCTTTTAAGAACCATCTTGTGGTCGGAGTGATTCACTAATCTACTGCATCCTTTTCAGTGTAGCATTGCCCTTGGAGAGGGGCTCTATAAACTACTACTTTATAATACAAGGGAATGATTGTTAAAATGACATATATATTTTTGATAGCGGGTAAGGGGACTCGTCTCCATCCATTAACTCTTAATTATCCTAAAACCTTATACAAACTGGATGAGGATATTACAGTTTTGAAACGTATGGTAAGGCTCATACAAAAATATGATGCTACGGCTCGGATTGTTGCAGTAACCGGTTTTATGCATCAAAAAATTGAAGAAAGCATTCAAGGGGTTACCTTTGTCTACAATCCATTTTATCAGGTGACGAATTCTATAGCCTCCCTCTGGTTTGCACGGGAATATTTGAATGATGACATGGTCGTACTTATCAATGGAGATATTGTCGTTTCTGATGAATTGGTACGTGATGTACTTTGCAGGCGCAGGGACAAGCCCACGATTTTGTTGGACAGTTCCATAAAAAAGGATGGTGACTATAACGTACAGGTGAATGGTGACAAGGTTGTCGTTATGAGCAAAGGTCTGGATGAGTATTGCGGGGAATATGCCGGAGTTGCAAAACTGGACAGAAAGACCTTGAAAAGTTATAAACGCGAACTTGAGGATATGATCGAGCAAGGGCTTTACGATCAGTGGTATGAGGATGTCCTCGTGCAAATGATTTTTAAAGATAATTTCTGCCTGTATTATGATGACATCTCTAGTTATCAGTGGACGGAAATAGATTGTGTCAGCGACTTGGTGCTGGCGAAGAAAATACAAAGCGATACCAGCGAATGAAATATGGTCGCCTGTTAAGGAACGTATAAACTGCAACAAATAACGCTTTTTTGTCCACCTATTTCATGATAAGCGACAGGAAACGGTTGACAGGGGCGGCAGGCTTGCCGTATGATGGGATTACACGGCCGGCGGCGGCGCCCGGGGCCGGGAAGGGCTGGATGACATGAAAAAGGTGGTTATCATCGGGGCGGGTCCCGCGGGACTGACGGCGGCTTTTGAGCTGCTGCGTACGCCGGACGAATACACGGTGACGATACTGGAGGAAAGCGGGGAAATCGGCGGCATCTCCCGGACGGTACGGCACCACGGCAATCGGATGGATATCGGTGGCCACCGTTTTTTCTCCAAGGATGACCGGGTCACCGCCTGGTGGGAGGAGCTCATGCCCACCCAGGGTTCCCCCGCCCTGGACGATAAGCTGCTGGGTCGAGATAAGCCCTGGAATCCCGGTGGTCCCGACCCGGAAACCGAAGACCGGGTGATGCTCATCCGGGACAGGGTTTCCAGAATCTACTATCTGAATCATTTTTTTGATTATCCCATCTCTCTGTCCCTGCGTACCTTTCGCAATATGGGCCTCAAGCGGACAATAATGGCGGGATTCAGCTATCTGCACAGCGTGTTCCGCAAGCTGCCTGAGGATTCTCTGGAAAATTTTTATATCAATCGGTTTGGCCGCGTATTATACAGCATGTTTTTTGAAGGGTATACCGAGAAGCTGTGGGGACGTCATCCGCGGGACATTTCCGCCGATTGGGGGGCTCAGCGGGTTAAGGGCGTCTCCATTGCCGCAGTGCTGAAGGATGTGTTCCGCAGGCTTTTGCCCGGTGGTGGAAAGCAGGTGGAGACTTCTCTCATTGAGCAATACAAGTATCCTAAATTCGGTCCGGGTCAGCTGTGGGAGACGGTGGCCGGGGAGGTTGAGAATCGCGGCGGCATCATCCGCCGGAATTGCCGGGTGGAAACAGTACGCACGGAAAACGGACAGGTGGTATCCCTGGGCTGCCGCAGCGGAGAGGAACCCCTGGAGATAGCGGGGGACATTTTTTTGTCCTCCATGCCGGTCAAGGATTTGATAGCCGGCCTTGAGGGGGCGCCTGTTCCCGCTAAAGCGGCGGAGGCCGCCCGGGCTCTGCCCTACCGAGACTTTGTCACGGTGGGCCTGCTGGTGGACAAGCTCAATCTGGTCAACCGCACAAAGCACCAGACGCTGAACAATATTGTGCCGGACTGCTGGATTTATGTGCAGGAAACCGCGGTCAAGCTGGGCAGAATTCAAATTTTCAACAACTGGTCTCCCTATATGGTGGAGGACCCGGAGCATACGGTGTGGATCGGCCTGGAGTATTTCTGCACTGAGGGAGACGGGTTCTGGAATCTGTCGGAGGAGGAAACCGCCGCTTTTGCCGAGGCGGAGCTGGTGCAGATGGGTATCCTGACTCCCGGCGCGGTACGGGATTTTCATCGGGAACGGGTGAAAAAGGCGTACCCCGCCTATTTCGACGGGTATGCGGATATGGATGCCGTGGTGGAATTCCTGGACGGGTTTGGGAACCTCTACTGTATCGGGCGCAACGGCCAGCACCGTTATAACAATATGGATCATTCCATGGCCACCGCCTTTGAAGCCGTTGAAAACATACGCGTGGGCCGGCCGGACAAGAAAAACGTCTGGAGCGTCAACACAGAACAGGCGTATCATGAGGAAAAGCAGGGCGCTGCCGGTGGGCAAAATGGATAGGTTTGCAGGATGGGATGGACGCCATTGCAGAAAGGATGCCAAAAAGCAAAAAAAGCACGTATAAACGGCAAAAAATGATTGACAAGAAACCACCAAAAATCTATAATGGGAACAGTAGCAAAGGCGCTGCAGGCGGGTCCTGCTGCGCCTTTTTTGAGGAGTCCGGGATCCGTCTCGGCCAACAAATGCAAAGGAGCAGTGCATCATGTCCTATATCGACGAGGTTTTAGCAAAGGTAGAGCAGAAAAACGCGGGTCAGTCCGAGTTCCTCCAGGCCACCAAGGAGGTGCTGGAATCCCTCCGTCCGGTCATTGAGGCCAACGAGGCGGCATATCGCCGGGACGGCGTTCTCGAGCAGCTGGTGGAGCCGGATCGCCAGCTCATGTTCAAGGTGCCGTGGGTGGACGATGCCGGCCAGGTACAAGTCAATACCGGCTATCGCGTGCAGTTCAACAATTCCATCGGCCCCTATAAGGGAGGTCTGCGCCTGCATCCTTCCGTGAATCTCAGCGTTATTAAATTCCTGGGCTTTGAACAGGTATTCAAAAATTCCCTGACCGGCCTGCCCATCGGCGGCGGCAAGGGCGGCTCTGATTTTGATCCGAAGGGCAAGTCCGACCGGGAGGTCATGGCCTTTTGCAAGAGCTTTATGACCGAGCTGTACCGGTATATCGGCGCCGATGTGGATGTGCCTGCCGGTGATATCGGGGTGGGCGCGCGGGAGATTGGCTACCTGTTCGGTCAGTAC
>CAKTXU010000030.1 GCA_934630995.1 uncultured Eubacteriales bacterium | reverse complement strand
GGGTCCGCTACCCCCGCCAGCTTGTTCAAAAACCGATCCGCGGCGTCCACATACACCAGATTGGCCCCCAGATTATCGCGGAAAACCCGTACCACCTGCTCGGGTTCACCCTTGCGGAGCAGGCCGTGGTTGACATGCACACAGGTGAGCTGACTGCCCACGGCGCGCAGCAGCAGGGCCGCCACCACCGAGCTGTCTACTCCGCCGGACAGAGCCAGCAGGACCTTTTTTCCTCCGACCTGCCGTCTGACCAGCTCCACCTGATCGGCGACGAAATTCTTCATGTTCCAGTTGGCCTCGGCATGGCAGACCTCGAAGACAAAGGGACGCAGAAAATCCACCAAAGCCTTATCCTCTGCGGGCCAGGCGGGGAGGGCGTCGGGGCAGCGGGCGCTGCCGTGATTTACCGCCAGCATGGGCAGGCCGCAGTCATACAAGGCAGGATAAATATCGACGGCTTGCCCATCCACCACCCGGTTCTCCCCGCCGCTGAGAATGACGCCCCGGACATTGGGCAGAGCACGGAGTTCTTCCAGGGTGATGTCGTGGGGATAGATTTCACTGTAGACCCCCAGAGCGCGGATGGCGCGGGCCACCGCGGTATTTTCTGTGCTGCCGAGATCGAGAATGACGATCATATCCTGTTTCATACACAATCTCCTATCGTTTGTTGTCGGAAAGTATTATACCATAAAATGGTCCAAAGAAAAAGAAAAATACTGATGTTCTCCTCTGAAAAGGGCGAGGAAGCAACGGAAGCGTCATAAACACCCTGTCCCGTCCCGAATGCTGTAGCATAGGCGAATGAGCGAGGAAAGGAGATGGGGGATGGATGGGCTTCGGTATCGCACTGGCGGGAGGCGGCACACGCGGCGCCGCTCACGCAGGGGTTTTGCTGGCGCTGGAGGAGGCGGGGCTGCGGCCGCGCGTGGTGGCGGGCGCCAGCGCGGGCGCTATCGTCGGAGGCTTATACGCCGCCGGATTGCCGGCAAAACGGCTCTGCGATTTGGTGAGGGGATTGCAGAAAAGGGGGAAGCAGCTCATCGATCCCGATTATCTGGGACTGCTGCGGGCGGTGTTTCAGTTTCTGACCTTTCGTACACCCACGGCGCAGGGCCTCATCAAGGGAGAACGGCTGGAAAAATTCCTCTGCGGTTTGACGGGAGGCATGACGGTACGCGGCACGATACGGGCTTCCGGGATGGGGGTTCTCATTCCGGCGGTGGATATCCGGACCGGGGACACGGTGGTATATTGCAGCGATACCCGTACGGCGCGGCCTCTGCCCTGCGTGCGGTGGCAGAGTGAGGCGCTGCTTTGCGCGGCCATGCGGGCCAGCGCCTCTGTCCCCGGGGTGTTTCGTCCCAAGGTCATGGACAGCGGCTGTTTGGTGGACGGGGGCATTACGGACAACCTGCCGGTCAACCTGCTGGCCGCCGCGGGGGAAAGGGAAATTCTGGCTGTGGACGTATCCGAGGAATACACCATGCCGGAAACGGAAAATCTCATCGGAGTGGCCTCCCATGCTTTCACCATCATGAGCAGCCGGCTCAAGGAGCTGGTATCCACCAAGGAACGGCTGCTGCTCCATCCGGAATTGCCCAGGGAGGCGGGGCTGCTCACCTTCGAGCATATGGCGGCCTGCATGGAGGCGGGCTACGACTGCGCAAGGGCGGAGCTGTCCGCCATCCGCTATCTGTTTGGATAGCGGATGGCGTCGGCTTGCGGCTGCGACTGGCTCCGTTTTCCCTGAACGACGCGTTGCTCCTTGTGTACCGTGGGGAGGGGGACGGGCGGATAAACGGCAGACGGAATGACTGCGGGAAAAAGCGGGGCTTGTAAATTTTTCCCTTACTGCTGTATAATAGTAGGCGGCGGAACAAAACCTATTTTTATTAGAGCGCTTTAATGAAAGGATCGTGACGCAGATGCTGCTGAAAAATGCTACCGTCTACGGGGCGGATTTTGAGCCCTGCCGGGCGGAGGTCGCCCTTGAAGGGGAGAGAATACGCCGCGTGGCCCCCGCGCTGACGGAGGAGGGGGAGTCGCTGGATCTGGCCGGATGTACTCTTGTTCCCGGCTTTATCGATATCCACATTCACGGCTGCGGCGGGGCGGACACAGGAGACGCGACGCCCGAGGCGCTGGGGACCATTTCCTCCACACTCGTCCGCCACGGCGTCACCTCCTTCTGTCCCACCTCCATGACCCTCCCCTTTGAAGAGCTCCAGAAAATCTTCGCCAATGTACAGGCGGAGAAGAACAGGCTGCCCGGGGCGTACGCCCACGGTGTCAATATGGAGGGACCCTATATCGCCCTATCCAAAAAAGGGGCGCAGAACGGCGCCTATGTCCGCAATCCCGATCCGGCGGAGTTTCGACGGCTGTACGAGGGCTGCGGGGGTTGTATCAAGCTGGTGGATATTGCGCCCGAGACGCCGGGCGCCGAGGCCTTTGTCAAGGAGGTGGAGCCGCTCTGCACCGTCTCCATTGCCCATACGGCAGCGGGATACGACGACGCAATGGCGGCCATCGGCTGGGGTATCCGCCATGCCACCCATCTGTTCAACGCTATGACCGGACTGACCCATCGGGAGCCGGGCGTGGTGGGGGCGATATTCGATACTGCCCGCCGCCTGGGGGTACGGGGGGAGCTTATCTGCGACGGCTTCCACATCCATCCCGCCGCCCTGCGGATTGCCTTTGAAATGCTGGGGGAGGACAATGCCGTGGTGGTCAGTGATTCCATGCGGGCGGCCTCCTTCCGGGACGGGGAGTACGATTTGGGCGGTCAGCCGGTTTATGTCCGGGACGGCAAGGCGTTGCTGTCCGACGGCACCATCGCCGCCTCCACATCGAATCTCCACGAGGAGCTTTGCAACCTGCTTCGGTTCGGCGTTCCCTTCCGGACGGCGCTGAAGGCGGTGACCATCAATCCCGCCAGAGCCATCCGGGCCGACGGGGATACCGGCTCCATCGAGGAGGGGAAGCTGGCCGACCTGGTGGCGCTCGGCGAGAATATGGAGGTTCGTCTGGTTGTCGTAAAAGGGCGGGTAATGGTAAATAATCTGTAACAATCCGCCGGTTTTCTTGACTTCGCCGCCGCTGCGCGGTATGATGAAGTCACAAGCAGGGGATACTACCGGCGTGGCTGTGCCGGAGATAAGAAGAGACTGAGAAAAGTAATAGAAAGGCTTGATAGTGATGAAAGACAATAAGACCTCCAAACTTACCTTCATCGTGGTACTGGCGGCTGTTGTCGCCGCGCTGACCACCGTCGCCGTGCTGGTGCTCCGCGCCAAGGCAAAGAAGCAGGCGCTCTGCCGGTACAATGATCGGTTTGACTACGATCTGGACGACTGCGGCTGTGACGATGACTGCTGCTGCGGGGAGGAGCCCGCGGCCGAGGAGCCTGCCGGCGATACCAAGGAAGACTGAGCCTGCCGGACAATAGAATGTAGGGAAGGGGGTGACGCATCGTTGAAGGATGATGTGCCGCCCCCTTTGTTTTGCAGATAAAAAAGGAAGGAAAAGCGGGATGGAACTGGAGATACTGGATGCAGCGCTGTCGATTTGTAAGCCCGCGCGGTGGGAGGATTGGTCCGATGCCGCGCAAGGCCTGTTTTTTCTTGCCCGAACGGACGAAGAGCTGTCCCTGGTCTGCCCTTCCGATAAAGTGCCGGCGGACTGTCTGGCCCGGGAGGACGGGTTCCGGGCCCTGCGCGTCAGGGGACCGCTGGATTTTTCCCTGGTGGGGGTATTGTCCAGCCTGCTGTGTCCCCTGGCGGAACGGGGGATAAGCGTGTTTGCCGTCTCTACCTTTGACACCGATTATATCCTGGTGCGCGGGGAACGGCTGGAGGAGACGGCCGACGCGCTGACGCGCACGGGCTGCCGGATAACGGGATGAGGGAGCGAGCGGGATGAACTATCTCTATGGGCCGGACGGGGATTACAGCGGTTTTGCCCCCGGGCGGGTGCTGCGGGGCGGGCCGGGGTTCACTCATTTTCCCGTCCGGCTGGGGCTGGAGCTGTTCGGCCGGTGCGCCGCTCATCTGGGCAGGGAAACGGGACTGAGTATCTATGATCCCTGCTGCGGGGCGGGCAGCCTGCTCACCGTCCTGGGCTTTATCCGCCGGGACAAAATAGCGGCCCTAATCGGGTCCGACTGCGATGAGAGAGCGGTGGGTCTGGCCCGGGCCAACCTTTCCCTGCTGACGCGGCAGGGACTGCAAGCCCGGCGTGAGGAGCTGCTTTCTCATTACGCGCAGTACGGAAGGGGGTCCTATCGGCAGGCGGCTGATAGCACCCGGCGGCTGGAAAGCCTGCTGGAGAGGGGAGATAATCCGGATATTCGTGTGTTTCAGGCCGACGCCCTGGCCCCCGTCAGCGAATCCCGCCTGGGAATGGGCATAGAAGCGGATATGGCGATAACCGACGTACCCTATGGAGGGCTGACCGCCTGGCAGGGGGAGGGGGCCGTGAAAGCGTCGGGCCTGCTTGACAGCCTGGCGCCGGTGCTGAAGCCGGGCGGAGCCGCCGCTATCTGTTCCGACAAGGACCAGAGCTTTTCCTCCCCCTTGTTCCGCCGTGTGGAACGGCACAACGTGGGGAAACGGCAGTTTGCCTTGTATATCAAATTGTGAAAGGGAAGCGGGAGCATGTCGCTCAGCATTCGTGCCGCCGACCGGGGCAACCGCGCGGCGCTGGAAGCGCTCAGGGTGGCGCCGGGTCAAGAGGGGTACATTGAAACGGTGGCCCAGTGCCTCAGAGAGGCGGACGGGCTGGCGCTATGGCGGCCGCTGGGCCTGTATGACGGCGAAACCCCCGTCGGCTTCGCCATGGTGGGCCGTTTTCCAGGGGAAGTTTGGCTGGACCGGCTTCTGATAGATGGACGGTATCAGGGACGAGGGCTGGGCGGGGAGGCTCTTGTCCTGCTGCTCCGGTATCTGCGGGAGCAATACGGTCCGGGACCGGTGTATCTGAGCCTTTATCCGGAAAATACTGCGGCCCTGGCGCTGTATGAAAAGCACGGCTTCCGGCTGAACGGCGAGCGGGATATCCATGGGGAGCTGGTCATGGTGCGGGAGGCGGATTAATCGGAAACGGGCGGTCGACTTTTTGGACAGACTGTGCTATACTGGTGCCGTAAAGACCGGGTGGCGGTCAACGGGTGAAAACCATCGGAGTAACAGCCGGCGTTGCCGGCGGAAAGGTCGTGTTTGAGGATGAATCGTTTTCTTGACGCGCTGACGGCGGCGGGGCTGTCGCCGGCCACGGGTGAGGGCTTCAAGCCCATGCCCTTTATCCTGGGGGGAATCGGGCTGCTGGTGGTTCTGATACTGGTTGCGGTGATGATTCTAGAGCGCAAGCAGAAAAAACAGGATGGACAGAATCCCCCGACGCCCCCCGCACCGTCCGCCGAGATGTCTGAGGGCGACGGAGAAAAACCGGAGAACTAAAAATAAGCCTCAGCTTGTCGAGAAAGCCCGGCGCCAGCCGGACTTTTTCGACAAGCTGAACCGCCGGCACAGCCAGCGGTTTTTTCTGATGAAAATGGTCAGCGGTCGTCGATACGGGTGTACGCTCTTTTTTCCGATACGCTTTTATAGGCCGGACGGATAATCTTGCCGGCGTTGATGAGCTCCTCCAGACGATGGGCGCTCCATCCGGCAATACGGGAAATAGCAAAAATAGGCGTGTAGAGCTCGATAGGGAGATTCAGCATACTGTAAACAAAGCCGCTGTAAAAATCGATATTGGCGCTGACGCCCTTGTAAATCTTACGTTCCTCAGCGATAACCTGAGGAGCCAGACGCTCCACCAGCGCGTACAGGCGATATTCTTCTTCCCGGCCCTTCTCCACAGACAGGCTCTCGACAAATTTTTTGAAAATATTCGCCCGGGGATCGGACAGAGAATAAACCGCGTGGCCCATCCCGTAAATCAGACCGGCCTTGTCGAAGGCATTCCTATGAAGCAGGGCCCGCAGATAGCGTTCCACCGCCTCCTCGTCATTCCAGTCGGGCAGCGTCTTTTTCATGTCCTCGAACATCTGCACAACCTTGATATTGGCGCCGCCGTGCTTAGGTCCCTTCAAGGAACCCAGGGAAGCGGCGATAACGGAATACGTGTCGGTGCCGGAGGAGGATACTACGTGAGTGGTGAAGGTGGAGTTATTGCCGCCTCCGTGCTCCGCATGGAGTACCAGGGCAAGATCCAATATTTTCGCTTCCAGCTCGGTGTACTGACTGTCCGGGCGGAGAATGCGGAGGATATTTTCCGCTGTGGAGAGTTCGGGCAGGGGATTGTGGATATACAGACTATTTCCATCGTGGTAATGGCTGTACGCCTGATATCCGTATACGGACAGCAGGGGGAAGAGCGCGATAAGCTGCAGGCATTGCCGCAGAACGTTTTCAATGCTGATGTCGTTGGCGTTTTCATCATAGGAATACAGCGTCAGAACACTGCGTGCCAGTGTGTTCATCATATCGTCGCTGGGCGCCTTCATAATGATATCCCGCACGAAGCTGGTGGGCAGTGTGCGATAATCGGACAGAATTTGCTGGAATTCACTGAGCTGTTCCCGGCTGGGCAAATCTCCGAATAACAGGAGATATACCGTTTCCTCAAAACCAAAGCGTTTTTCCCGAATGAACCCCCCCACGATTTCCTCAATATCGATGCCGCGATAGAACAGCTTTCCGTCGCATGGGACCGACTCGCCGTCTACCTGGATGCTGGACTGGATCTCGGAAATCTCCGTCAACCCTGTCAGAACGCCCTTGCCTTGTAAATCCCGCAGGCCGCGGTTCACCTTATACTGTGTGTAAAGCGTCGGCTCAATGGAGCTTCTCTCCACGCATTTTTGGGCCAGCTCACGCACCTTTGGCGTAATCTCCGAATATGGATTTGGCATTTTCAATCCTTCCTTTCCCTCCAAAATATTCATATGAAATATAATTAATAATTTATTATACCATAACTCAAGAAGAAAATTGTGTACAAATTTTTATAAATAATAAATTTCATTAAATCGAATGTCTGTCTTGTGTTTTTGTATATCCACACGGTATAATAGGCGTTGCCTCTCGATGCGTAAAAAGCCTCAAAAGTGGGCGCTGTGTACCGCAGGAAAGGATTGGGTAGTAATATGGAAATTCGGCAGTTGTCTGCGCAGTGGCTTGCGGGTGACGAAGATTTATCCCAGCCGTTTGCTATCCGGCTGCGCGTTTTTTGTGATGAGCAGGGATACGCGCCGGATATGGAATTGGATGACACTGACAAACGGGCCCGCCATCTTTTGCTGTCTGCGGACGGCATTCCTGTAGGAACAGGACGGCTTTACTGGAAGACAAAAGATACGGTCGCCTTGGGACGCATTGCGGTTTTAAAGGACTACCGCGGCTGTCATCTGGGACAGCGGATTGTGGAGGAGATGGTGGCAGAAACCTGTAGGATGGGGGCGAAAAGAGCAGAGCTGGACGCCCAGTGCCGCGCGGCGGGCTTTTATAGAAAGCTGGGCTTTTCTATCTGCGGGCCGCAGCATATGGACGGACATGCACCTCATATTCTGATGGAAAAATTTTTGCCATGAATTCCTTGAAAACTTCTGCACGAATTGTGTATATTTTTCTTGACATTTCCATTTTTTATGATAAACTGAGAACAAATAAGCGGAAAGGAGGCGGGCAATATGACCATGAAGAATCGGCATACAGAGTGGGTGAGCACCCTGAAACTGCAGACAGATGGCGTATTGTCCGTTTCATAGGGCAATACCGCGCTTTTTGCGTCGCTATTTTTAGCGCATCTGGTTCGCCGGATGCGTTTTTTTGTTTTCTTTTTTCTCTTTGTGTATAAGAACATTGACAATCATTCTGATTTCCATTAGAATGACTATACATGAGCGGGCTGAACAGCTGCGTACGCGGGGAAACCAGCGTATGAGGAAAGTCCGAGCTCCACAGGGCAGGATAACGGCTAACGGCCGCCGGGGGCGACCCTAGGGAAAGTGCAACAGAGATATACCGCCGCGGGTGACCGTGGTAAGGGTGGAAAGGCGAGGTAAGAGCTCACCGGCATATGGGAGACCATATGGCCCTGCAAACCCTATCCGAAGCAACGCCGATCGAAGCGATACATTGGCCCGATGTGCTTCAACGGGCGGCTAGAGTCATGCGGCAACGCATGGTCGAGATAGATGGCTGTTCACGACAGAACTCGGCTTACAGGCCCGCTCATATTTTACAAATTCCAGAGGTTGACTCGATTACAATAGAATTGGTTTCAAGCGCCGCTGTGAAAACAGCGGCGCTTGATTTATAAGGAGGAGTGGCTGTGATTCGATGGGGAATTCTGGGCTGCGGTGGGATTGCCGGACGTATGGCTTCCGTTTTGACGTCGTTGCCCGGCAGTGTTTTGCATGCAGTGGCGGCCAGGGAGGGAGGCCGTGCGAAGGCTTTTGCAGCGGCCTACGGTGTCCCGGCCGCCTATGAGGGCTATGAGGGCTTGACCGCGGACAAGGAAGTCGACGCAGTGTATGTGGCCACAATCCATCCGGCTCATGCGGATTGCGTGAGGAAATGCCTGTCTGCGGACAAAGCGGTTCTCTGTGAAAAACCATTGACTATGACGCTGGAGGAGGCGGAAGGGCTGTTTGGACTGGCCAAGGAGCGCAACGTTTTGTTAATGGAGGCCATGTGGACCAGGTTCCTGCCGGCCTGGCGGGAAATCCGCCGCCGGATACTGGCGGGGACTATAGGCCGCGTGCGGCTGATGGAGGCGGATTTTTCCGCCGCAATACCCTTTGATCCGGATTCCCGCATTTATCATTTGGGGAAGGGCGGCGGTGCTTTGCTGGATATCGGCGTGTATGCCGTCCACGCGCTTTTACAGGTGCTGGGAACCGGTTACACGGATATACGGGCATCTGGCCGGTTGAGCTCCACCGGCTCCGACAGCGCTGCAGCGGTACTTTTGACCTATCCGGACGGCGCCCTGGGCGTCGCCACCTGCGGCTGCGATTATGCCGGCTCGGGCGACGCCAGAATATACGGTGAGAAGGGAAATATAGTCGTGCCGAATTTCATTGCGGCTACGGCGTATACCCTGACCCGTACGGGGTGTGAACCCGAAAGCCGTGTATTCGAAGCGAGGGAGGGCTTCACCTATGAGGCGGAGGAATGCATGCGCCTGCTGGCGGAGGGCAACACGGTCAGTCCTACGGTCCCGCCGGGCGATACCCTGGCGGCAATGACTATTTTGAATGAGGCGGCGCGCCAACTGCGCCGCTGAGCCGTCTAACCAACGATGGGAGGGAAATCCTATGGAACCTGCACTGAAAATCCCCGGCGGTTTACTGGAGGCGCTCCGCCGCCGGGGACTGGATATAGAGCCTATTGCCTTTACGTGGGCTGATATGACAAATGACGGGGAGCTGCGAAAAACCTATCTTCTGCTGAGCGCCGAGGAACTGATTTTTGCTGTTTCCAGCCGTTCGGAGGAGATGGCGTTTGCCGGTGCCGCCCGGCGGCAGAAGGAAGTCCGGGCGGAGGACATCGGAGAGCTGCACCGCTATCCGCTGGCGAGCCTGACAGACCCCAAGCTCCTCAACCAGGTGGTCGGGGGCTTATTTGCCCTGACCATTGACGGAGAAGAAACCTGGCTCTGCCGCTTTACCAGCGCCAGAATGCGGGACGTGCGGCGTTTTACCGACAGGCTTGTACGGCAGCTGAAAAGGGAGGATGAATCCCTTCCGCCTTTGTCCGAGGAAGAGGAGGACGAAGAATTCTGTCCGAAGTGCGGCATGCCCTATCCGGAGAGGGGCCGTCCCTTCTGCCCCAAATGCATGAAGGGACACACGGTTTTCGTCCGGGTTCTGTCCTTTTTCAAGGAATATAAGGGCCGGGTGGCGGTGATGCTGCTTTGTGTGGCGCTGTCGGGAGCTTTCAATGCCGTATGGCCCTTTTTTTCCGGCGCGCTGATGTATGATAAGGTGCTGGCGAAGAATGAGGCGTTTGCCGCGTCGCTGGGCCTGGGAACAAATTTTGTTCTTCTTCTGGGCCTGCTCATGCTCGTTCTGTTGGGGATTCGCATTAGTCAGCAGGTAACCGGCATTATTCACGGCCGTATGACGGCGCACATGGTGCCGGGCGTGGTGTGCAAGCTGAAAAACAGCGTTTTTGCCGCCTTGCAGAAGCTGTCCATCGGTTTTTTCACCCGGCGGCAGACCGGCAGTCTGATGCAGCGGGTCAACAATGACGCCAACGAGGTGCTGGGGTTCTTCATCGATGGACTGCCCTACCTGTTATTCAATGTTATCACCCTGGCGATTTCCATCGCCGTGATGTTCATGATGGAATGGCGGCTGGCCCTGGCGGCCATCGTCATGCTTCCGCCCCTGGTTGTCATCAGCTATTACCTGCTGCCCCGCTTTTGGCACGCCAACGGCCGCCGGGCGCGTGTGACGCGATCGATGTATTCGATCCTCAACGATAACCTGACCGGGGCGAGGGTCGTCCGGGCCTTCGGCAAGGAGAAAGATGAGAATAAG
>CAKTXU010000029.1 GCA_934630995.1 uncultured Eubacteriales bacterium | reverse complement strand
TGAGTAATCGCCGCCACCGTGTCCGCCTGCTTTTCAGAGATGGGAAGGACACGCACCTGTTCAGGAGCGAGCCAGAGGGGGAAGGCGCCGGCAAAGTGTTCGATAAGGATGCCGATAAACCGTTCGATGCTGCCGAACACGACCCGGTGGATCATGACGGGCCGGTGCCGTTCGCCGTCGGCGCCGATATACTCCAGTTCGAACCTTTCCGGCATCTGGAAATCCAGCTGAATGGTTCCGCATTGCCAGGTGCGGCCAATGGAATCCTCCAGATGGAAATCGATTTTCGGTCCATAGAAGGCCCCATCGCCTTCATTGATTTTGTAATCGAGTCCGATTTCGTCCATGGCGGCTTTCAGGTCGTTGGTGGCGGATTCCCAGTCCTCGGCGCTGCCGATGCTGTCCTCCGGGCGGGTGGACAGCTCCACATGGTATTTAAAGCCGAAGAGGGAATAGACCTGGTCGATCAGGGCCACCACGCCCTTGATTTCGTCCTTAATCTGCTCTCTCGTCATGAAGATATGGGCGTCGTCCTGAGTAAAGCAGCGCACCCGCATCAGTCCGTGCAGGGCCCCCGACATCTCATGCCGGTGCACCAGCCCCAGCTCACCCATACGCAGCGGCAAATCACGGTAGGAGCGCATCTCGGTTTTGTAGATAAGCATTCCGCCCGGACAGTTCATGGGCTTGATGGCGAAATCCTCATCGTCGATGACGGTGGTGTACATATTATCCTTATAATGATCCCAGTGGCCGGAACGTTCCCACAGCGCTCGGTTGAGCATCATGGGGGTGGAGATTTCCAGATATCCGGCGCGGGTGTGTACTTGCCGCCAATAGTCGATGAGCAGGTTTTTGAGAATCATCCCCTTGGGCAGGAAAAAGGGAAAGCCGGGGCCCTCATCCAACATGGTGAACAGGCCGAGTTCCCGTCCCAGCCGGCGGTGATCCCGCTTTTTGGCTTCCTCCAGCCGTTCGAGATAAGCGTCAAGCTCACTCTTTTTGGGGAATGCGGTGCCGTAAATCCGGGACAGCATTTTGTTCTTTTCACTGCCCCGCCAATAGGCGCCGGTGCAGGAGGTTAGCTTGACGGCCTTGACAGGCGCGGTAGTCATCAAATGCGGGCCAGCGCAAAGATCGGTAAAGTCCCCCTGGGAATAGAAGCTGATAGCCTCGCCCTTGCCGGCGTGCTCCTCCATCAGCTCCAGCTTATAAGGCTGATCCGCCATGATGGCTCGTGCGTCCCCGATATCCTTTTCAAAGCGCTCAATGGGCAGGGCGGCCTTGGCGATGACGTTCATCTCCGCCTCTATTTTCTCCAAATCCTCCACGGTAAAGGGGGTTTGCACATCGAAATCATAATAGAATCCGTTGTCTATGGCCGGACCAATGGCGAATTTGGCGTCGGGAAACAGATGCATGACCGCCTGGGCCAAAATATGGGAGGCCGTGTGCCGAAAAGCTCTCTGTCCGTCCTCGTCGTCGAAGGTGAGGATTTCCAGCCGGCAGTCCCTGGTGAGGGGGGTGCGCAGATCCACAACCTCGCCGTCCACCCTGGCGGCGCAGGCGGCCTTGTACAGACCCATGGAGATGTCGCGGCAAAGGGCCTCAATAGGGGTGTTTTCCTCCACCTGGCGTATATCGCCGCTTTTCAATGTGATGTTTAACATAAGCGCTCCTTTCCGCCGGTGCTGCCGGCTCCGGTATTTTGAATAACGAGAGGCCGAACGAAAAAAAGCCCCGCCCCCCAAGTAGGGGCGGGGCTATCAAGCCACGCGGTTCCACCCTGATTTCAACGATACCGCCGATACGATATCGTCCTTCTGCGGCCTGTAACGGAGCCATCCGTCGCGCCATAGCCGTCCCGGACGGGTTCCTGCGCGCGCTCAGGGGCGGTATCCATTTTTCCGCCGCGCCTGCGCCGCTTCCACCAGCGCGGCACTCTCTGAAAGGAACGGCGAAAAGGCTTCCCCCTCAATGCTTTATTTTATCATAGCACCGGCGCGTGGTTCTGTCAACCCCGTTTCCCGGCACTACTGCCTCAACAAAAGCGGTTGACATTTTTGTGTGATTACGCTATAATAGAACCTGTCAACCGGATTGGCTGGTAAAATCATATAAAAATTGTATAGTGAGGCAAATTCATCGAAAGATGGAGACGCAAAGCTAAGTATCTTAGGCGGATAACCGCGATGATCGACTGGCTGCAAAATAGTTCCGTTATTGGACGGACGTTTTGCAGCCTTCTTTTTTTGCGATGCTGTATTTGGAGTGGAGAGGAGGCGATCGTCTTGAATGCCGTTCTGCGTCAGGAAAAGAAGTACCTCGTCAGTACTGTGGACCAACTGCGTATGAGCGCTGTGCTGGAAAGGATTATGCTGCAGGACAGCCATAACGGCGCGCAGGGGTATCCCATCCGCTCCCTGTATTTCGATACCCCGGATGAAAGGGACTTTGAGGATAAAATCAACGGATTGGAGCTGCGGCGGAAGCTTCGTCTGCGCCTTTACGATCCCCGTGGAGACTTCGCCATGCTGGAAATGAAGCAGAAGCAGGGCTCGCAGCAGCAGAAGCGTTCCCTGCGCATGGAGCGGGAAGACGCGGCCCGTCTGATCCTGGGTGACTACACCCCCCTGCTGTCCTACGAGGAGCCGTTCGCCGCCGAATGCTACGGGCTGATGACCATGCAGTGCTATCGTCCGAAAGCGGTGGTGGACTATAAACGCAGAGCATTTATCGCCAAGGAGAATAAAATCCGGGTGACCTTCGACAGCGACATCCGTGCCACGGAAGGCGGCTTTGATATTTTTTCCGACCGTCTGGCCATGTATCCGGTGCTGGATCCCTTCAACGCGGTGCTGGAAATCAAATTCAACGGCTTCCTGCTCAGCTACATCAAGGATTTGATGGAGCTGGCCGATCGCTCGGAGCTTTCTGTCAGTAAATACTGTCTGGCGCGCAGCGCCGGGATGCGGTATAGTTTGTAAAGGGGAGATAGCGGCATGAAAAAATACCTTCTGGAGCTTTTTGACAAAACGGGGGATCTGGCGCCTCGGGACATTATCCTGCATATCGCCGTGGCGGTGGTGCTGGCCTTCGTCATCTACCTGTCCTATCGCATTTCGCACAGCGGCGGCATCTACAGCAAAAAGTTCAACGTCTCCCTGGTGGTGCTGACCGTCCTGACAGCGACGGTGATGACCGTCATCGGCAACAATATCGCGTTGTCGCTGGGCATGGTGGGCGCGCTGTCCATCGTGCGCTTCCGCACCGCCATTAAGGATTCCCGCGACACGGTGTATATATTCTGGACGATTATCGTCGGCATCTGCTGCGGGGTGGGAGATTATGTCGTCGCTGCGGTCGGAAGTCTGGCCGTCTTTCTTCTTCTGCTCGTTCTGGGCCGTATCAAAAACGACGACCGGCAGCTGCTGATTATCCGCGCGGCCCGCATGGATGAGCAGCGCATTGAGGCCCTGCTGTTCCAGTATTTCTCCCGCAAGGCGACGCTGCGGGTGAAAAACACCACGGAGGGCAGTGTGGAGTTCATTTACGAGCTGTCCAGGCGTACGCTGGAGGCGGCGCGGAATGAGGAAAAGAGCATCACCGACGCCGTCTATGAAATCGGCAACATCGAGTATTTTAATATCGTCGCGCAAAACGATGAGATATCCAGCTGACGGTTTGAGGAAGGGGGCGTTCGCTTATGAAATACAGACTGATAGGGGTGGCGACGGCCGTGGCCGCCCTGCTGGTTGCGTGCGCCGCCTCCGCCCTGGCTGCGGATAATCCCAGCCGCCGGGTCCATCAGCATCTGGAAGCCCGGCAGCCGGGGCAGGAATGCGCCTGCGACGGCAGCGCGCTCTGCACCCACCTGCCGCTTGTGCTCATCGATACCGGCGGCAAGGCGATTCCCGGCGATCCTATCAGAGATGAGAATCAGCAGGAAATCGGTTTTACCACCACTGAGGACGGCGAGGAGATGCTGAACGCCCGCATCGCCGTGGTCGATAATGCGGAGGCCAACAACCATCCCGGCGACGCAGCCGCTCTGGACACGGCCGCTCTCATCCGTATTCGCGGCAACTCCTCCCGCTATTTTGACAAGAAAAGCTATTTGCTGCGCTTTGTGGACGGCCAGGGGGCCTATGCCGACCAGGCGGTGATGGGGATGGACGCCCATTACGAATGGGCGCTGTACGGCCCGTATCTGGACAAATCCCTCCTCCGTAATTACATGTGGTACAACATCGCAGGGGAAATTATGGATTACGCGCCCAATGTCCGCTTCTGTGAGGTCATGGTGGACGGGGAATACCGCGGGCTGTATGTGATGCTCGAGACGATTACCAGCGGCAAAAATTGCCGTCTGAACCTGACCGAGCCGATAAAGGGCTCCGACAAGACCGGCTTTTTGCTGCGGCTCGATCGGGGCAGCACCACGGAACTGAAAAATATCGAAACCTTTACCCATTACACCTACCGCAACCTACAGGCCCTGGATATCAAATATCCGCGCACCGGCAAACTCACCGCCGAATTGGCGGATGCTATAGCCCAGGAGTTTTCGGATTTCGAAAAAGCGCTGTATTCCTACGATTATGACACGGATGATTACGGCTACTGGCATTATATCGACGCCGACTCCTTTGTGGATTATTTCCTCCTCAATGAGTTTACGGCCAATTACGACGCGGGTTGGCTATCCACATACGTCTATAAGGACGTGGGTGGAAAGTACAAAATGGTCATTTGGGATTTCAACTCGGCGTGTGACAATTACACCCATTCTCTGATGGAGCCCCAGCGGCTGGAGTTGCATCTGAATGTCTGGTATTACATGCTGCTCAAGGATGAATATTTCTGTAACAAGCTCCTGCGCCGGTACGAGGAGCTGCGAAAAAGCTATCTGAGCGACGACTATCTCAACCGGTATATCGACGACACGCTGGCTTATCTCGGCGACGCCGTGGACAGGAATTTCGAGGTATGGGGCTATACCTTCGATGTCGATATGCTGTATCCGGCCGAACGCAATCCGGCGAATCACTCTGAGGCGGTGGCGTCGCTGAAGAGCTTTATTTTCGAGCGGGCCGCCTGGATGGACGATCACCTGGAAATTCTCAAGCAGTATAGCCACGAGTCCAAGGTCAAGAAATTCAATCACTGATAAAGGGGAAGGGGGCACGGCATGAAAAAATTCATCATCGCGGTCGCGTCTGTTGTTCTGCTGTGCCTGTTGGTCGACACGGCGTATTACCGCTTCGGGCTGTATATCGATTTTCACCCGAAGCAGGCCGTGCAGACCTTCATGACCACTGACGAGGACAGCATATACATGAAAAAAGGGGAGGAGCCCGTCCCCTTCGAAATCCGCGGCGTCAATCTGGGCGTCGGCATACCCGGGGAGTGGGCCACCGACTACGCCATAGACAAGGAAACCTATCTGCGGTGGTTTGCCTATATTCAGGAGATGGGCGCCAACACCATCCGGGTGTATACCATCCTCCACGATGATTTTTACAACGCCTTTTACGAGTATAACCACGGCCGGGAGGAGCCGCTCTACCTGCTCCACGGCGTATGGGTGAATGACTACATACAAAATTCCCATCTTGACGCCTATGACGACAAATTCCGGCAGACCTTTCTGGACGACTGCCGCACGGTGGTGGATATCCTGCACGGGCAGAAAAAGCTGTCCCTGGGCTACGGTACCGGTTCCGGCTCCTATACAAAGGATGTATCTCCATGGCTCATCGGGTATATTCTGGGCGTGGAATGGGAGGATGTCACCGTCGCCTATACCGACCACAAATACCCGGATCGGAACAGCTACGCCGGTGAGTATATGTTCACCTCTCCGGAAGCAACTCCCTTCGAGGCGATGCTCGCCGAGGTGGGGGATCGGATCATCTCTTATGAAAGCAAGCGGTATAAGCAACAGCGCCTGATAGCCTTCTCCAACTGGCCCACCACCGATCCCTTCGATTATCCTGAGACTATCACCGAGTTTTTCATGAAATGCGCCAAGGTGGACGTGGAGCATATCAAAACCACGGAAAAGTTCATTTCCGGGCATTTCGCCTCCTATCATGTATATCCTTACTATCCGGACTATCTCGCCTACGTGGAGGATAAGTCGGGCTTTGAATACACCAATGGGAAGCTCAACACCTATCTCACCTATCTGAAAACGCTCACCGCGCATCACACCATCCCGGTGGTGATTTCGGAATACGGCGTATCCACCGGCCGCGGCATGGCGCAACGGGATCAGAACACCGGTCGGAACCAGGGCAACATGTCCGAGCAGGAGCAGGGCCAGGCGATCGTCGATTGCTATAAGGATATCATGGCTGCAGGCTGTGCAGGTAGCTGTGTGTTCACCTGGCAGGATGAATGGTTCAAGCGTACCTGGAACACCATGCACGCGGTGGATTTGCTGAAGACGCCCTACTGGAGTGATTACCAGACCAATGAGCAGTATTTCGGTCTCCTGGCCTTTGATCCCGGCAAGGAACAGTCGGTCTGCTACGTGGACGGCGATATCTCCGAATGGACGCAGGAAGATGTCGTCACCAGCGCCAACGGCATGACGGTGTCCATGAAATACGATGAAAAATTCCTCTATTTTCTTGTGCATAAGCCGGGTTTTGATCCGGATAAGGATACGCTCTATATTCCCATTGACACCACGCCGAAAACCGGCAGCAATTACTGCGAGAACTATAATTTGAAATTCGAGCGGGACTGTGATTTCGTGATGGCGATTGATGGCCGCGGCAACAGCCGGGTGCTGGTGCAGGAGCGGTATGAGGTACTCCGCGCAATGTTCTATCACGAAACCCATAACATGGACGCCTATTTGAACCCGGTGGATAAGGACACGCCGGTTTTCAAGCCCATCAGTCTCATGCTGCAGACAGCCACGCCGCTTCTCACCGGGAATATCGAATCTCCCGCCGAGGTGTATGAGACCGGGCTGTTGACCTACGGCAACGCCAATCCCTCGTCTCCTGATTTCAACTCCCTGGCGGATTTCATTTTCAGCGGCGATTATATTGAGATAAAGCTGCCCTGGCAGCTGCTCAATTTCGCCAATCCCTCCGAGATGAAGATACACGACGACTATTACGAGCACTATGGCATCGAATATCTGACCACCGACGGCCTCTATATCGGCATCGGAGACGGCGCCGACCGGAGCGGACGGATCCTGATGGATAAATTCGAGCTGGAGGGCTGGGGGAAAAAGGTGACCTATCACGAGCGGCTCAAGAGCTCTTATTATGTGATGAAAGAATATTGGAATTCCCTGGACTGAGAGAAAGGCAGGTGCGGCTGATGCGAATTGAGGTTCTCATTTACTGTTACGGCGCTATCTGCGTGAGTATGATCCTGTTCAACTGCATCTGTATTTTCGCCTTTAAAAGCAGTGAGCGCCGGTTGAATAAACGAAGCCGCCGTTTCGACAGAACGCTTGAGCGGCAACTGGAGCATATCCGGCAGGGGGAGCCGGTCGAAGAGAAGCACCAGCTTTATCTTAACAAAAAGCTCACGCGGGTGGGCCGTCTGATGGCGTTCGATGAATCGCTATCCAAGCTCACCCGGGAGGATGGCGTGCTGGCGGAGCAGTATCTTGTGCAAATTAGGCCGGTGTTTATCCACCTGTCCATGGTCTATCTGAAAAAGGAGACGATGCAGACTGCCTATTTCGCCTATCTACTCTCCAAGTATAAGGTCTGCCGGCAGATGCCCTTCGATGCCATTCTGGATGTTCTGAAGGAATATCTCAAAAAGGACAGCCTTTACTGCCGCCAGAACACCATGAAGGCCCTGTACAGCTTTGGCTGTGAGGAAGTGGTGGTGGAAGCGGTGATGCTCCTCGACAAACGGGATGTTTTCTACCATGACAAAATCCTGTCCGACGGGCTTCTCACCTTTGAAGGTGACCATCAGCGGCTGATAGCGCTTTTCTGGGAGGCCTTCGACGATTTTTCCGTGGAAACCAAGGTCACCCTGCTCAACTATATCCGATTCAAATCCGGCGATTACCAGGAACGGGTTCTCGCTATCCTTCTGGATGAGACGCAGGACAGTGAGCTGCATTTCGCCGCCATCCGGTATTTCGGCCGTTATCCCTCTCAGACGGCGCGCCCGCTGCTTATCCGGTTCGTTACCGATACCGATCCGCTGCGCTGGAATTACGCTGCCTTTGCCGCGACGGCCCTGGCGGGCTATCCGGGCAGCGATACGGTCGAAGCCCTTAAGACCGCGCTGGGCAACGGCAACTGGTACGTCCGGTATAACGCCGCCCTGAGTCTGGACGCGCTGGGCGTCAATTACAGCCAGGTGGTGGACATCATGAACGGCAATGACCGTTATGCGCGGGAAATGATAATGTATCGTTTGGAATCCCGCAAGCTCAAGGGTCATGAGGCCCAGGAAAGGGCGGTGAGCCGGCCGTGACCGACGCTATCAAGCTATTTTTCGATTATGTGGGTGCGTTTTTTATCCTTTATCTCATCGGATATTCCACCTTCCTATTCCTGGCGGTGGCGGTGGGATCGTCCACTCTGTACAGCAACCGACGCCGGAATCGGCTGAAAAATGAGCTGCTGGACGATTATTACGTGCCCATCAGCATCATCGTTCCCGCCCATAATGAGGAGGTGACGATAGAGGCCACCGTCCGTTCCCTGCTGGCGCTGGAGTATAAGCTGTACGAGATTATCGTGGTGGACGACGGATCGACGGACGACACCTCCCGCCGTGTCATCGAAGCCTTCAATATGCGGCACATCTCCCGGCCAATCCGGTTTCAGCTCTCGTGCCAGCCGGAGGAATTCATTTATGAGTCGGCGGCCTTCAAGGTCCCCATCACCCTGATCCGCAAGAAAAACGGCGGCAAGGCGGATTCGCTGAACATGGGCATCAATGCGTCGAGATATCCCTATTTCATCTGTATGGACGCCGACTCAGCCCTGCAATACGATTCGCTGGAAAAAATCGTCCGTCCGGTTTTGGAAAACGACGGCGTCGTGGCTGTCGGCGGCGCGGTACGGCCCTCCAACGGCACCGAAATCCTCAACGGCCGGGTCGTCAATTACAAGCTTCCCCGCAATCTTATCGCCTGCATGCAGGTACTCGAGTATGACCGTTCCTTCCTGGCGGCGCGCATCCTGTTCGACAAGTTCAACGGCAGTATCATCATTTCCGGCGCCTTCGGCCTGTTCAGGAAGGACGTGGTTGTCGCGGCGGGTGGCTACGACAGCACGACGATGGGCGAGGATATGGAGCTGGTCGTCAAGCTGCACGTCTACTGCCGGGAGCACCGCATGAACTATCTCATCAAATACGCGACCGACGCCATCTGCTGGAGCCAGGCTCCCGAAAGCCTGCACGACCTGTGCAAGCAGCGGCGGAGATGGCATATCGGTCTGTTTCAGAGCATGACGCGCCATCGGAGAATCCTTGCCAATCCGAAATTCGGTGCGGTCGGCTTCGTGTCATATATCTATTTTCTGCTCTATGAACTGCTGTCGCCGTATATCGAGGTGTTCGGCGTATTCACGGTTCTGCTCGCATTTGTGGTGGATCTTATCAACGTCCCGTTTATGATCCTGTTTTTTCTGATATATGCGGTCTATTCTTCCGTCCTGTCCCTCACGGCCTTTTTTGCCAGAATCCATACCATTGATCTCAAGCTGTCCTTTTCAGATGTGCTGAAGGCCATCCTGCTCTGTTTTATCGAGGTTTCCTGTTTGCGGTTCGTGCTGGCGTGGGTCAGAATGACGGCGCTGTTTGGATATAAAAAGAAAAAGGCCAACTGGGGCCGTATCACGCGCAAAAAGATGAATCTAAAATAAAGGGAGGAATCCATCCATGCAGATTCAGGAGATGAAGAAAGGGCTTTTCGGGTACAAAAAAGAGAGCGTGTATCAGTATGTGTCCGCCTTGAATGAGGAGTTTTCCCAGAAGCTCATCGAAAAGGATGAAAAGAACGAGGTGCTGGTCAAGGAGCTGCGCGAACGCACGCAGGCGCTGGAGGCGGAGCTGGAGCGGGTGAAGAGGGAAAGTGAGGATCTGCGCAAAAAGCAGCTTGCCGTCTCCGACTCGATCATCGACGCCCGCGACTATGCCGCCCAGCTCAAAAGCGAGACACGCCGCCGGGAGCAGGCGCTTTACGATCAGATGGAAGCGCGCATGAACAAGGAAAACCGGCGCCTGGACGGCTATACCGAAAACATCGGGAAGCTGCGGGAGCAGATAAAGGACGTTCTAGAGAAATTTGATGAGGAGCTCAAGCAGGCTGAAAGCAGGGCCGGAGAGCTGATGAGAGCGGAAACGGCCGGGGCGGAAGAGACGGACGGTGAGGAAAGCACGGCACAGCAGGCCGTCGGGGAGGACGCCGTCTCCCCCATAGAATTGCTCCCCGATCAGAATATGACCCTTTTTCAGAGAAGGAAGATTTGACCCGATGAGAAAACACGCTGCCTTCGGGCTGAAAAAAAGACTGGGTTGCGTGGCGGCGGCCTGTTTGCTGGCCGCCTGCTTCGCCGCTCCTGCGGCGGCCGCCGGCAGCGGCCGCCTGGTCTATGTGGCGGGGAATCCTGATCTATACCCCATCGAATATTACGACCCTAAAGCCGAAGCCTACCGAGGCGTGATTCCGTCGCTGCTCGAGTGGTTTTCCAGCAAAGGAGACTATCAATTCACCTACCTGCGGCCTCAGGAAGCGGATAAACGTGCGGAG
>CAKTXU010000028.1 GCA_934630995.1 uncultured Eubacteriales bacterium | reverse complement strand
AGGAATCGCCTGCCAGAGTACCGCCCTCGATATTCTGCTGATGAGGTTTCACGTCGGAAATCCAGCTGGTGAAAATCCAGTCCATGACATCCTGCCGCCCGGTGGCCGCGATATCCAGAATCCGCCCGGCGGAGGAATGTTTCAGCTGATCGTCCCGCGTGCTGTCGGCCACCGCCATAGCGAATAGATTGTTTTCCAGCACATAGTCGCCCGGCTTGCACTCGTTGATGCCGCCCAGGGACTGGAGGCTGGTATCTTTGGTAATCCGCACGCCGGAGAAGCGGTCAAGCAGGATGTCGGCGCGGGGGGCTGTCTGGGTGTTCAGATCCACCGATTGGGAGCTCTGCGCGTAGCCGGGGATGGTGGCGGTCAGGGTGTAAACGTCCTTTTCCACCCGTACCTGGTATTTCCCTTCCTTGTCGGTGGCGGCGGTGGCGGCGGTCTGTCCCTGCTTCTCGCCCACGGCGTACTGGCAGGTCACATCGGCGCCCTTGATGGGATTGCCGTCCAGGTCGGTCACCGTTCCGGTCACGACGCCGTAATCCGCCGGATCGGCCTCGCCCCGGACCACCTTACCCCAAAAGGCCGCCTCCGCATAGGGAGCGCCGACGCCGCCGGGATCGTGCGGCAGGTGGTAGAAGGTCAGCGTTTTGCTGCCGCCCGCCACCAGGGAAGCGTCGAACCAGGCGCCGAAGATATACGCGTCATTGACCAGGCCGGTGGCCGGGGTAACGGCGTCGTCCCACAGGATGGCGTGGGCGGTATAGCCTGAATAGGCGTCGGCGCAGCCCTCGAAGATGTAGCTGTCGGTCCATTCATGCCCGGTCAGAACGGTGGAGCTGTTGCTCAGGGTCCAGCCCACGCCGGGCACATAGGTGTGCTGCTCCCCCGCTTCATCCGGGTCAATCAGATATTCGAAATAGCCCGCATAGTCCTCGCTGCCGGTATTGGTCAGCCTGACCTCCATTTTGATGAGAGGGGTATTCTCCACGATGGAGTAAGTCACTTCCCCCTGGATGGAGGGATTGGCGCCGTAAGCGCCGGTGCCCACCACCGTGTTGCCCCGGACCTCCAGGGTGTTGAGATCCAGTACGTCGGGTTTTCCGGCGGTGTTCCAGGAGGCATCCATCCCGGAGCGCAGAATGAACTGGGTCCAGTCGAGATTTTCGCGGTTGCTGGTCTTGGACACGGCGTCCATGATGGCGCCGTTGGACATGGGGCCCTTCTGGTCGTTTTTGGCCTTCTGCGTTCCGATCAGCGTCTTGATGTAGTCGTTCTCCAGCAGATAATAGTCCTGGCCCTCCACATAATCCTCCGCCTTGGAGCCGTAGCTGAAACCGGGATTTACATGGGATTTTCCCGCGATGGCCGCGCTGCCCGCCAATGCCGGGAAAACCGGCGCGGCCAGGGCGAGAAGCTGTGCCGCGGCCAGGGCCGCCGCCGTGTACTTGAGTTTTTTCATACATATCCTCCTTATTTCGTGTCGTCTTCCGTTTTACGCCCGGCATGTAAAGGCAGGGTAAAAACCGCCTTAAGTCTTTGCGCAATTTGCGCCGCCGGGTAAATTTTGTGCTATACTGCACGATGGAAGAAAGCCTTTACGGGAGGATATGGTATGAGATATTCGCAAAACAGGAAGCGGCTGGCTCTAGCCGGGGCGGTGCTGGCCGCCGCCGGCCTGCTCGGAGGCTGCGCCCATTCGAGGAGCGTGGTGTCCGGCGGTTCCTCCGTCCCCGGGGAAACCGCCGGCGGCACCGTCGGCGTCTGTAAGGCGGCCGGTTCCCTGGCGCTGTATGAATATGAGGAATATCTGCCAGCGGGTTATAGCGCGCAGCGGAAGGAGTATGCCGATCCGGCCGCGCCGCTGGCTGCTCTGTTGGCGGGGGAACTGGATTTCTGCGAGGCGCCCCTGTCCGCCGTCATCGAAGCCCGCAGCGAGGGGAAGCCGGTGGCCGTCCTCTGCAATCTGACCGGGCGGGATATCGCCGTGGTGACCGGTGCGGGGACGGGCGGCGCGGCGTCGGAGACGGCGGCGGCTCTCCAGGGGAAACGGGTGGGCTATACGCCGGACACCACCGGTTATACCCTGCTCCTGCTGGCCCTCAAGGAGGCTGGGATTGAAGCCGCCTCCGTGGAATGGGAGGCGCTGGCGCCGCGGGAAATGAACGCCGCCCTGCGGGAAGGCCGGATCGACGCCTACTGCGCGGACGCGGAGGAGGCCGGCGAGGCGATTCTGGGCGGTTACGGCCGGGTGCTGCTCTATCCTTATCGGGAGAATACCCTGGGCACGGTCAATCGTGTGCTGGTGACCACCGAAGCCGTTATCGCCGCCAAACGGGACTGGCTCCAACAGATGGTGGACGCCCACCGGCAGGCGGCGGAGAATCTGCGGGAAAACCGGGAGGCATTACTGGAGGCGGCTGCGGTACAGGGCTTCAGCGGGGCGGCTTTGACGGCGGAGGAGGACAATCTGGAAATGCTGTGGGATATCGAAGAGGAATTCGTGATAAGCACCCGCAATCTGGCCGCACAGATGCTGGACGCCGGCCTGATTGCGGCGATGCCGGATATGGCGGCGATTTTCGATCACACCTTTCTTGAGAAGACAAAGCAGCACTTTTTGAGCTGACGTGCAGGCTGTGGGAAACGTCTTCAGCGCTAACCGAAAAAAACACCGCGCGCTGGGTCGGCAAAGGCCCGGGGCCCTGCAGCCTGCAGAGTCCCGGGCCATTCTCACTGAATCAGGAACGAGTTCCTTGGAAGGAGGCCTGCAGCCGTAAGCGGGTATCCTTGGCGGTTTCCCCCAGGCAGTCAGCCGTATTGCCGGCGGCTTCCGCCTCCTCCAGCTTTTCCAGGGGGACAGACAGGGCGATGACGCCCCGCTCCAACACGGACAGGATGACCTCGTCCTGTCTGCGGCGGGCGGCCTGTCTGTCTGTCGGCATAGAGGAAGGCTATCCAGCCTGCCAGCAGGACGAAGGCAACCGCCACCGCCAGGATTCCCGCCCCTTTTTTCGAGAGTCGCATAGGAAACACCTCCTCAGTCATTCCTGCGGACGGTTTCGACCGGGCTGCTCTTCAGCGCCGCCCGGGCCGGGAAGAATATCGTCAGCACGGCCAGCACGATGCAGACCGCGCAGCTCAGCGCCAGATAATACGGCGTCCCCACCGCCGCCCAGTTGTCCTGCAGCCGCGGCAGGAACCAAGCGCATACGGCGCTCCCCACCAAGGAGGCCAGCACCCCGAAAACCGCGCCCTCGTACAGCAGCATCCGGCAGACCTGCCCCTTGGTCATGCCGATGCAGCGCAGCAGGCCGATTTCATGGGAACGGGCGTAGATGCGGCTGGAAACGGTGTTCATCAGTCCCAGGAACCCCAGGGCCAGCAGGGAGACGGTCAGCATGGCCATCACCGACAGCGTGGTGCGGCGCAGGCGCTGATCCGCCAGCGCCTCCTCGGTTTTCGTCCGCAGTTCCGCCGACGGATAGGCGTTGGACACCATCTGTTCCAGCTCCGCCTCCGTGGCTTCGATATCCGCGTCGTCGCGGAAATACACCGCCACCCTGTCGATTTGATAGGGTAGGCCCAGCCTGGCCAGGGTTTGCTCCCCCACGGCGATGCCGAAGACGCTCCGGGCGTTGTTGTCGGTGGGCGGCGTGTCCCGGAGGATGGCGCCTATCCGCACGGCCTTATCGTGCCGCGCGAAGCTCCCGTCTTCCTTTTCCTCCACCCAGGTGAGGGTCAACGTCTCCCCCGCTTTCCAACGGGTGTTGGTGTAGAGGGTCTTGTCCTTGGCGAACTGCGTGTCCTGGCGCACCAGCTCCAGATGAGTGCTCATGCTGTGTTCGTCATGCTCGACCTGCAGCAGGTAATCGGGCATACAGAGCAGGATTTCCTCCCCCCGGTTGACAGCCTCCGGATCCACCGCGCCGTCTGTGACGTAGGGGGCGAATTCCCGCAGCAGGGCGTCGTCGAAAATCGAGACGTTGGGGGGGATCAGATATTCCTGATCGGTATAGCCGAATTCGCCTTGTTCCCCGAAATCGTAATGGAAGCGTCCCCGGCCGCTCACGCCCAGCATTTCATAGTCGAAGTGAAAATACCCGTTGAGATAGGAATCGTACCGGTCCAGGGGAACGGCGCAGAAAAACTGTGTATCGACGGTCGCATTCTGGCGGGCCACCGCGTCGTTTCGGCGCAGGGTGTCGAATACGGACAGGGGCAGCGAGGTCCCCGCTTCGGGCGGCTTGGCGGGCGCTATGCGGCGGTAGCCGCTTGTTCCCCGGGTGTATACGGACAGGTTGGGAATCTCGTACGAAAGGGTATAGGCCGTCAGATTGAACAGCATCATCAGGTTGAAGACCACGATGACCAGCGCGAATATCAGGGTGGTCAGCGCGGTTTTCAGCTTGGATTTGCGCAGGGACAGGAGCATCAGGGTCAGAGGGCGCAGAGGCGTCCGCCCTCCCCGGCGGGCCTTGGCCCGCCCCTTGTTTTTGAAATAGACGGGGCGCAGCCCGGCAATGGGCGCCGTGCGGGAAGCCCGCAGGGCGGGAAGAAGCACCGCGAGGCTGACGCAGGCGACGCATATCGCCGCCGACAGCAGGAGCACCCAGGGGGAAAAATGATAGTGAAGCTCGCTCTGCCCCATGATGGAAAAGAGCTTCACGGCCCCGAAGGAGAGGGCGACGCCCAGCAGCAGTCCCAGCGGGATGCCGATCCCCATCAGCAGAAAGGCCTCGCAGAATATCACCGAGCGGGCTTGCTTCCGGGTGGCGCCGATGCTGCGCAGCAGCGCCAGCTGCCGCTTGCGCCTGTCCACCGCCATCAGAAAGCCGTTGAGCAGCACGGCCATCATGCACAGGAGGATAGCGCCCCCCAGCAGGGCGCTGACACCCAGGACGCCCAGCGCGTCCTCTCCCATCCCGCCGTGGTAGCCGATGGAGGGATAGACGTTATAGTTCAGCGCCCAGCCGGCGCCCTTGGGGATACCGGCTCTAAGGACGTCGTAGCTGCTGGAGGGGCCGTTCAGCAGCAGGATTTCCATCTGTCCGGCGCCTGCCGCCAGCGCCCTTCCCCCCTCCTCGGAGAGGAGAAAGGACGCCGGCAGCAGGGGGGAGGCGCCGTCGAGTACCTGCGTATACGTGTTCTTCCACACGGCGGTATAGCTGTCCATAAGCCCTACCACCGTATAACGGCGGGTCTGCGGTTCCCCCTCCGTGTCACCGGCGGCCGCGATATCCAGCGCGATATCGTCCCCCACGGCGTAGGGCTTGCTCCCGATATGCTTGTAGGCGCTCGCTTCCAGAACGATTTCCGCCGCCGTTTCGGGCAGGCGGCCCGCGGTAAGCCGGATGTGGGCCAGCCGGCGGCCCGCCTCGTCCAGGGCGCCGATCCCGAGCCAGGTATCCTGCCGGGAGGCCACCGCCCCGTAAACGGTCATCCGGCCCACCTCTGTCCAGGCGGGATTTTCAAGGACGGCCTTTTCCGCGGCGGGGGACAGGTTCCAGCAGAGCGCCTTCTGTTCTCCATAGGTGTCCTTTTTCTGCCAGTCCAGGGTATAAAGGGAGCTGCTGCCTATCAGCCCCATCACCACCAGGAACACCACCGACAGGGTGATGGTGGTCAGCAGCAGCAGGGAGGAGCGCCGCCGGCCCTCGAGTCCCGCCCGGGCCAGGGAAAACATCCGTCTCACAGCGCCTCCACCCCCGCGTCCCCGGTGACGCAGCCGTCCTCCAGGGTGATGATCCGGTCGGAGCCCTCGGCAATCTGCCGGTCATGGGTGACCATGATCAGGGTCTGCTGGAACCGCCGTCTCGACAGGTGGAGCAGCTCCAGCACCTCGGCCCCGGATTTGCCGTCCAGGTTGCCGGTGGGTTCGTCCGCCAGGATGACGGCGGGCTTGGCCGCCAGCGCCCGGGCGATGGCCACCCGCTGCTGCTGGCCGCCCGACAGCTCTCCGGCGGCGTGGGAGAGGCGCTCCTCCAGCCCCAGGGTGGAGATGATTTCGTCGATATACGCCTTGTCCGGCTTCCTCCCGTCCAGCTGGACGGGCAGCAGGATATTCTGATAGGCTGTCAGCTCCGGCATCAGATTGTAAAACTGGAAGATGAAGCCCACCCGCCGCCGCCGCAGGATCGTCCGCTCGCTGTCGGTCAGGTCGTAGATATTCCGTCCCTCGATAAAGACGCCGCCGGTCGTAGGGGTGTCCAGCCCGCCCAGCAGATGCAGCAGGGTGGATTTCCCCGAACCCGACCGCCCCACGATGGAGGTGAAGCTCCCCTCCCGGAAGCGCAGGTCGCATTTATTCAGGGCGCGGACCTCGCCCTCCCCCTTGCCGTAGAGCTTGGACAAGCCCTTGGTTTCCAACACGATGCCCATCGTCATGGCTCACTCCTTTTCAACACCTTTTCCCCAGCATACCCCGCCCGCGGCGGCGGCGCAACTAAAGATGCCGTAAGGCGGGCTATACGCTGTCCGCGCAGGGGAGGACCGGCAGGGTGAGGAGCATGGCCAGCCCCCCGTCCTCATTGACGGCGCGGAGCTGGCCCTTGTGCAGCCGGACAATGCTCTGCGCCATGGACAGGCCGATGCCGAACCCGTCCTTGCCGGCGCTTTTGGCCCGGTAGAAGCGCTCGAAGATATGGGGCAGCTCCGTCTCGTCCATGCCGCCGCCCCTGTCGCTGACCTTGATGAGCACGGCGCCGTCCCCCTCCCGGGCGGTGAGCCGGACGGTATCGGAAACCTCCATGGCGTTGACCAGCAGATTGACCAGAGCCTGCCGAAGCCATTTTTCATCGCAGCGGAGGAGAAGGCCGGGGGAGATATCCAGGGTGAAGGCCGCCGTTGTCTGAGGCCGGGCGCTTTCAGCGGCGCGCACCGCGGCTTCCGCCAGATCCGCGGCCGGAACCTGCCCGATGTGCAGTTTCATCGCCCCCGCGTCCAGCCGGGCCAGCTCCAGCAGCGCCCGGGTGAGCTCATCCATCCGCCCGGCCAGATAGACGCATTTGGCCAGCTGTTCCCGCCTGGAGGGCGAGGACTCCGTCTCCTCCAGCAGCTCCAGATAGGACAGCAGGCCGGTCAGCGGGGTTTTGAGCTGATGGGAGATGTCGGCGATAAAATCCCGCACGGCGGCCTCGTCCCGGCTGAGCTGCCCGACCATGGCCTCCGTGCGCCGGAGCACCAGTTCCAGCTGATTGGTCAGGATACTGAGCTCCCCTTCCCTAAAGGGGGACAGATCGGTTCCGTACTCTCCCCGCAGGGCGGGCTCCAATATCCGGGTCAGCCGCCGGATTTGCCGCCGTCCCCGCCTCTTTTCCGCAAATCGCCCCAGGAGGACGCCCGCCGCGGCCGCCAGCAGGCACAGGAGACCCGCCGTCCAGCTATTCATCGGCGCACCTCAGGCGGTAGCCCTCCCCCCGCACGGTGGACAGCTTTTCGCTGTATGGCCCCAGCTTACCGCGCAGACGGCTGATATGCACCGACAGGGTGTTTTCATCCAGATAGTCGCTGCCCAGTTCCCAGATGGCATGGAGCAGCGTTTCCCGGGGGACCACCTCGCCCGCCCGTTTGGCCAGCTCGTACAGGAGCCGGTATTCGATGGGTGTCAGCGGAAGGGGGACGCCGGCGGCGGTGCAGACTCTTTTGTCCCGGTCGAAGTGAAAAATATCCGTTTGCGGTCCCTCCGCCGGGTTTCCCTCGCTGCGGCGGAGCAGGGCTTTCACCCGGGACAGGAGCACCCGGGCCCGGAAGGGCTTGCCCACATAATCATCTCCGCCGTATTCGAGGCCGCGCACGGTGTCCTCGTCCTCGTCGCAGCAGGTCAGGAAGAGGATGGGAACAGCGCAGCTTTCCCGGATTTGCCGGCAGAGCTCGAAGCCCGAGCCGTCGGGCAGCAGTACGTCCAATATCACCAGCCGGGGCAGCCGCCGGCGCAGCGCCCCCCGGGCATCCTCCAGGCTGGCGCAAGCCTGTATGTCATAGCCCTCCTGCCGCAGCAGGGCGCCGACGCTGTCGCGGATGAACTCGTCGTCCTCCACCAGCAAAATCGCGCCGGGTTCAGTCGTCATGGGCGAATCCTCCGTTTCCCAAGGCAGTTTTTTTAGCGGATATGGGATGCTTCCAATTTCACGTATCCAGTATACCATGCCGGGGCCGCCCGTGGGAAGCCGCGCTTTCTTACGTTGGCGTAAGGCTGGGGCGGCGGCGCTTGCCTCCAAACCCAAATAAGCGGCAATAGTGGCGGGAGCCGTCCCGCGAGGGCGATGCGCCGCTGAAGGAGACAACCGCCAGCCGTATCACGCCGCAGTACGCGGGCAAGTAACTGCCGGCGATCAGCGGACCGAAAACCCCGGAGCAGGAAATGCAGTCGTTTTTTGAAAAAACGGGCCTTGCCGTCTGGCAGGAACCGGACGTTTGTGTTATACTGAGGCCAGGACCCCCAAAAAATTCCAGAAGCTCAAAAGGAGGAAAAAACGTGGCAAATCGGATAATTCTGAACGAGACGTCCTATTTCGGGAAAGGGGCAATCCAGGAGATTGCAGGTGAAATCAAGGCCCGGGGCTGCCGGAAGGTCATGGTGTGCACCGATCCGGATCTGCTGAAATTCAAGGTTGCGACGTTGGTCACCGACGTGCTGGACAGGGCGGGCATCGCCTATGCCGTCTACAGCGGAATCAAGGCCAATCCGACGATTGAGAATGTGCAGGAGGGCGTCGCCTTCTGCAAGCAGGAGGGCGCCGATTGCCTTCTCGCCGTGGGCGGCGGCAGCGCCATCGACACCAGCAAGGCCATCGCCGTTATCATGACCAACCCTGAGTTCGCGGACGTCCGCTCCCTGGAAGGGGCGTCCCCCACGAAAAATAAATGCCTGCCCATTATCGCCGTCTCCACCACCTCCGGCACGGCGGCGGAGGTCACCATCAACTATGTCATCACCGATGTGGAGCGGCGCCGCAAATTTGTCTGCGCCGATCCGCACGATATCCCGGTGGTCGCCGTCGTCGATCCCGATATGGTGGCCAGCATGCCCAAGGGACTGGCCGCCGCCACCGGAATGGACGCCCTGACCCACGCCATCGAGGGCTATATCACCAAGGCCGCCTGGGAACTGACCGATATGCTGCATCTCAAGGCCATCGAGATCATCGCCAAAAATTTACGCCAATCGGTGGCGGGGGATCCCACGGCCCGGGAGGAAATGGCGATAGGGCAGTACATCGCGGGCATGGGCTTTTCCAATGTCGGCCTGGGCATCGTCCACAGCATGGCCCATCCCCTCAGCGCCCTGTATGATACCCCCCACGGCGTGGCCTGCGCCACCATTCTGCCCACGGTGCTGGAGTTCAACGCCGAGGCCGCCGGCGAGCGGTATAAGCAGATCGCCATCGCAATGGGGGTTCCGGAGGTGGAGAGCATGAGCCGGGAGGAGTACCGCAAGGCGGCGGTGGAAGCCGTCCGCCGTCTGGGCGCCGACGTGGGTATTCCCCAGAAGGTCAGCGAGGTGGGCGTCCGGGAGGAGGACATCGAATTCCTGGCGGAATCGGCGCTGGCGGACGCCTGCACCGGCGGCAACCCCCGCACCCCCACCAAAGAGGATATCGCCGCCCTGTATCGCTCGATGCTGTAAAATATTGAGAAGCCCTCCGGCGCACGCTTTTCGACGGTGCGCCGGAGGGCTTTTAACGTGTAGCGTACGGCCGGTTTGCGCCTTTACCGCGCGTCCCCCCGGTTCTGTTCCAGGCACTAGGCGACAAAAGCATCCGGCGCCACGGCGGGGCTGAAGAGATAGCCCTGATAACACCGGCAGCCCAGCGCGCAGAGGGCGTCGCGCACGTCCTGCGTTTCCACATATTCGGCCACCACGGTGAAGCCCAGCGTCTCCCCCAGCGCCACGATGGAGGCGACGATCTCCCGGCTGCGGGGATTCTCCGTCATCCGCCGCACCAGGCTCCCATCCAGTTTGATATACTGGAAGGCGTGGGTCTGCAGATATTTCAGCGAGGTGCTCCCCATGCTGAAATCGTCGATGGCCACCGTGATACCCGCCTCATGGAGCCGGTCGATTTGCAGGGCTATCTGATCGAAGCTGGAGAGAGAGGTTTCCTCCGTGACCTCCAGACAGAGCCGGGCCGCCGCCCCCGCCTCCTCCGCGGTGCGGATGACCTCCTCCACAAAGTGCGGACTGTTGAGCTGCTGGGCGGTGATATTGACCGACACAGACAGCGCCGTTCCGGTTTTGACGCAGAGCTCCCGCGTCTCCCGGCAGACCCGGCGGAGAATGCAGGAGGTGAGCGTATCGAACAGCCCGTCCTCCTGGGCCAAAGCGACCACTAGGGGCGGGAAGACCGTCTCCCCGGCGAATTTCCAGCGAAGCAGCGCTTCCGCTCCGATCACCCGGCCGGATTCGTCGACCTGCGGCTGATAGAACATGGGAACCGCGTCGGAGGCGATGTCCTCCCGCAGGCGGGACACCAGGGACTTGGCGGCTGTCCCGACGCTGTCATGGCGATTGAGGAACTGGAGCGGTTCCCCCGCCCGTTCCGCCTGCCGATAGGCCGCGGACAGTTCTGCGGCCATCTGCCCCTCTCTGTCCCGCCGCATCCTTTCCGACAGCATGACGAAGGGCGCGTATACCGCCGTTCCGGCCAGAAGGGAGACCAACTGGAGAAGCGCCCCCGCCGGAGAGCCGGCGGCGCTGTAGCCGCTGAAAAAGACCGGGGTGGTCCAGGTCACCGTCTCGGTGACCACCGGCACCCAGCCAAGCCAGGTGGCGCTATAGGTAAGGAGCAGGGCGACGATAGGCGCCGCAATAAAC
>CAKTXU010000027.1 GCA_934630995.1 uncultured Eubacteriales bacterium | reverse complement strand
CACCCGGCCTTCACGCTGTTCCACAGCCCCGCCGTCCCTTCCGCCGTGGCGGTGGTTTCCACCTGGACGGTCACCGTCCTGCCCGCGCAGGAGGCGGGCGCCTTCACCACATAGGTGCGCCCCGACGCGATGGAGGGAGACACCGGCTCCCCGTCGATTTTGATGACCGGCGTCTTGCCCGACTCCACGCCGGAGAAGCTGAGGCCCATCCCCGCGCCCTGCCACCAGGCGGGCATCGTCACCTGCCGGGTGAAGATCACCTTGGCGCCCGGGGACGCCTGAAGGGCGGTACCCGCCGTGTACCCCGCGCCGTCGGAGGTGGTCCAATCCGCCGAAATATCCTCCCATGCGCCGCCGGACACACGGGAGCCGTCGGCGCGGACAAATTTGGTTTTATACAGCTGCGTTCCCCAGCCGTCGCTGGGATCGGTGTCGGTGAAGCGCAGATATACCCGGGAGGAATTCTCAAAGTAGGGGGTGAGGTCGATTCCCCGGCACTCCCGTGTGTCGCCCTTCTCGGTATTGGTCAGCACGGTTGTATAGGCTTCGTTGTCCGTTGAAGCCGCCACCGTATATTGACAGCTGATGGTCAGGGCGACAAAGGCCTTGTCCCCCGGCGCGCCGTCGAAGGCGTAGATGAACGCATCGTTCAGATCGCTAATACGGAAATAGCCGTCCGCCCCTTCCTGAATCTGGAAGGCCGTGCCGGCATGAAACAAAAATTCCTCTTCCCCCGGGCTGCCGGGGGTAAACTCCACAATTCTCACAGCCTCCGCCTCCTTTTCCTCCGCCTGGGTCAGGGGGCCCGCTCCCAGCAGCATCGCCCCGGCCAGCATAAGACAGCCGGCTCTCTGTATGCTCCGCATGGCGCTCCCCCTCATTCCTTGACGGCGCAGGTCAGGCTGTACAGCAGCCCGCCCCACGGATCGTCGGGAAAATTATCCGAAATACGCACGTATAGAGTGGGCGGAACCTTTCCCAGCACGTCGGCCACCCCGGCCTCCACCGTGGTCCGGTTGGCCACCCCGCGGCTGACCGCGAGATTCAGCCGGTTCTTTTCCTGCGCCACCAGGCTCCAGTCCTCGCCGTCCGCCGACAGCTCCACCTTGTACTGGTTGGCGATATCCAGGGTCAGCGTGTATTCCCCCGCGTCGGTTTTCAGCGGGAGCTTATACACCATCGAATGGTTGTATTCACAGAAACGGTAGCCCTTTCCTAAAAAGGAGCCGTTGTCCTCCAGATAGAGCGCCTCCTTTTCGTCTCCCGCGGTCAGCTTGACCGCTGTGATTTCCTCCGTGGCCGGCATACTTTCCTCCTTCTGCGGCTTTTCCGTCTTGCAGCCTCCCAGCAGCATCGCCAGCAGGACGGCCAGCGCGGCAGCGCCTCGTCGTTTCACGGAACCGCCTCCTTCCTTCCGTCTGAAAGACCCCCGGACATGATCGTTCCGGGGGTCTGCAGGCGGGTGATTGTTGCGCGATCTCCCCTGCCGGGAGAAAACTGGTTAACCGACAGTCCCTGGGCGAACTTATTTCACCAGCACGTATTTTTCCAGCACCGTCCGGCTGCGCTCGCCGACGTGGTAGTTGGCGTGATCCTTGAAGATGGCGCCCACCACCCGGAGACTGGCCTCGGGGGTGTTGTCGGTGACGAAGTCGCAGGCCTCGGGCCCCTGACGGGTGAAGACGCCGATATTCACCGGACTATCCTCCCCCTCCTGCCGTGCGAAGGGCCCTTCATGGTTGAAGAGGATCCCCACGGCCTCCGCGCTGCCTCTTTCCACATGGATGGCGCCGCCGGGCAGGGTCGGGCTGACATTGGCGAAAAAGCCGTACAGCCGGAGGGTGCCGCCCTTGACCGTCACCAGGGAGGGCGGAACGTTGTTGAAGCTGCCCATCTTGGAGCACAGGTATTCCACCACCGTGTCGTCGGAGGCGTCCAGGCAGACGGCGGTGTTGCCCATGACCGGGTTCTCCCCGGGGACGATCTCGCTGCTCAGGTTGATGAAGCGCACCGGCTTCTCATGGTGACCGGTGATTTTGGTGCCGCCCACGGCGCCGTCCAGGCTGAAGCCGTAGAAAACGCCGTCGAAGCCCCCCGTGAGAATCAGGCCGGTGCCCGAACGGTATACGAAGGTGTTGAAAACATTTTCCTCGGTGGTTTCCCCAAAGATGAAGGCGCCCTGGAGATGCCGGTCCTGGTACCCCAGCACCGCCTTGAACATGGCGTCGCCCCCATTTTTGTTGCCGTCGCTGCCCCCTTTGAGCCCGGTGCCGTTGGTACGGAAATAGAAATGGGGGTTGTAATGGCAGTTGAGCACCCAGCTCCGCTTGGTGGAACCGCCGATGGCAATGCCCCGGGAGAGGAAGCAGCCGCAGACGTGATCGAGATAGTGACCGCCGCAGTCGCAGCTCATCATATCGATGCCCTTATAGGCATTGCCGAAGGTGACGTTGCGGATATAAACGTCCTGTCCCTCCACCCGCACGGCCCAGGGATAGGGCACGACGGCGTTGTAGTCCTGCTCCGGATACCAGAAGGTGAGGCCGAAGAGGCCGCTAGCCGCCTCCATCGTCAGGAAGGGGGCGTCCTCCTCCCGGCCGTGGCCGGCTTCGATGAGGATCATGCTGCCCACGCCGTTGGTGTGGTGCATGCTTTCGCTGACGCCCCGCAGCTCCACTCCCGTGGGTACCCGGAGGTTGCCCCGGAGCAGGTAGTAGCCGGCGGGAACATACAGGGTGCCCCCCGTCTCCCGCAGGGCGTCAAACCCCTTCTGGAAGGCGGCGGTATCGTCGGTCCTGCCGTCCGCCACCGCGCCGTAATGCAGCACGGAGACGATGGCCTCCCCCGGAATGACCGGCGCCCCGGCCACATCCACGGTGAAATCCAAAACCTGGGCGGCGTTGCGGCCGGTATCCAGATCCACCACCATCTGCTCCTGATTGGCCGCCTCCATAGCCACCGGCGCGGCCCTGTCGGCAAAGTCGTTCTGCTGCAGGATGGCGCCTCTGGCGGCCGGGCCGATATAGACCGCCCGGCCCCGGCCCTCAAAGGTGCAGTTGATGATCTGCAGAAAGCCGTCCATCTGCCGGATGGCCGGATGGCCCTCGCCCCAGGCGTGAACGGTGGTATTGTGCATGATCAGGGTGCCGGTGTTGCCCTCCTCCAAGACGAAGCAGGGCCCGCCGGGGTTGGCGAAATCCGCGTTATAAAAGGAATTGTTGGCGATGAAGCCCTTGTGGAAGGCCACGCAGGCGCTGCCCTCGCTGCCGTCCGCCTCGATGACGGTCATGGAGAAGGTGCAGCCGCCCTGGCTGTAGGTGCCGCTGATGCCGGTTGCGGCGTTGCGGATGACGATGCGGGAGAACTGGCCGTTGGCCCCGGTCACCTCGCCCACGCCGTTGGGGTCCCGCTCAAACAGGATACCGGTGCGGCAGTCCTCCAGCAGCAGATCGTAGCAGTTCTGCCCGTCGGTGCGCTGAAGCACCAGGGCGGTGAGGGATTCCTTCATCCGGGCGGCCACGGTCTCCCGTCTGAGGCCCTCGTAGACCGCCCAGTATTTGGCGGAAACCGTCATCCCCTGAATCCGGCCCACATCGGTGCACATATTGCAGTACGCGCCCCGCCAGAGGGGGGACATCCGCAGCCGGTTGATAAAGTGAAGCTCGTTCCACTGAGGGCCCATCTGCAGGCCATAATAGGGGTTGACCAGGGTGGTGCAGTAGACGGAGGAGAAGGCGTTGGCCTTGCCGTCCAGAGTATCCTTGACATGGATGGTGGCGGCATATTCCACCGGCGCGTCCAGCTTTTGCTCGGGATAATAGACGGTCAGCCCCATGACGCCGGCGCTGGCGCCCAGTGTGATAAACGGGGTCTTGTCGATCCCCGGCTCGGGAAGGGCCAGCAGCAGGGTGCCGTCCTTCATGCTTCCGGGCGCCTCGTCCGGGTCCTGCCAGACACCGGCCAGATAGACCGAACGGGGCACGGCCAGCGTCCCCTCGATCCGATAGGCGCCTGCCGGGGCGTAAACGGTGCCGCCGCCCAGGCTGCGGGCGTAATCCAGCGCCTTCTGGAAGGCGTCGCGATCGTTGTGGACGCCGTCCCCCCTGGCGCCGAAATCCTGCACGGTACAGGCGAGTATCAGCTTTCTTTTGGGATCCCGCACGTCGGGTACGGTTTTCAGCATAGCAACGCGACCTTTCTCTCCGGATAATTCCGGTTTTTAAAGTTATCAGGCCCGGCCCTTGACCGCGAGAACGCGGCTTTCGGCCACCTCTCTGTCCGCGAAGCCCTGGGCGTTGCGGACAAAAAGCTGATATTGCGTTTCCACCGGCTCGCCGCAGCCGGTCAGGGTCAGAGTGACCACCAGCGCCTGGGAGGCCGGAATCACAACCGAGAACGCCCCGGCTTCAGCCCCCCCGTCGGCCGGGATATCCGCCTCGAAGGCCTCTCTGAGCAGGATATTTCCCTGCCAGTCGGCGACAACGGCCTCCACCCGGCCGCGGAACGCCTCGCCGTCATTGGCCACGAACACCCGGGAGTACAGGGTTTCCCCTGCATCCCACAGCAGCTTGTCATAGGTCATGGACGGGGTCCGGGGACGGAAGGCGTCCCGGACGCAGTACCAGGCGAATTTCGGCTGCCCGTAATAATCCACCAGGTTGGTGCCCGCCACCCCGGGGAAGGGCTCGTTGAACTGCCAGATGATGCTGCCGCAGTTGCGGAAGGCCCGGCGGCGGTTGGCCTCCAGAGCATAGCGCAGCCCCTCGCCCTGGATGTACTGGCTGCACAGGATAAAGCTCTCCAGCTCCTCCTCGCCGAAGGGGCCGAACAGCGCAGTATCCCGGGCGTAGGTGTCCCACCATTCGCCCCGGTGCCGCCAGACGACGTTTTCTTCCATGCTCATCACCCGGTTATACGCGGGGGACACCGTTTTCTCGATGACGGGAAGATTGGTCATGCCGTCCACGCCGAACTCGCTGTGGAGCTGGCTGTCCGAACGGTTGTACATGTCGTAGTGATCCCGCGGCCCCCCGTATTTCCAGGGGCCGTGGACATCGTGGTTGTTTCCGGCGTCCTCCACCGTCAGGAACTCATGAGGTCCCGACGCGGAGGTGGGCAGCATATACCGGCAGTCGTTTCCCTCCACAATCCGGCGGAGCATGGCGATATTCTCATCCTCAAAGGTGGAGGGTTTTCCCTGTTCGTCGCAGAGCTCGTTGCCTCCGCTCCATACCGCCAGGGAGGGATGGGTGCGGCGGGTTTTGACCGCCTCGACCGCCGTCGCCTCCAGCAGCTCCAGAAAATGGGGCCGCTTGGAGGGGGTGTTGTTGATCCCCGAGCTGCTTTGGATGAATTCCTGCCAAATCATCAGCCCCATCCGATCGCAGCATTCATAGAAGGCCTCGTCCTCAATGAGGCCGCCGCCCCATATACGGATGATATTGACATTGGCCTCCTTGACACTGGACAGCATCTGCTCGTACCGTTCCGGTGTGACACAACCGTAATTCATATCCATCGGGACCATATTGACGCCTTTGATATAAATCCGTTTCCCGTTGACCACCAGGGAATAGGGCAGGGACTCCTCCCCGCAGCCGTCGCAGCGGATATACTCGATACGGCGGATGCCGGTTGTGAAGCGCCGTTTGTCGGACACCTCTCCCTCCGGGGAAAGGACGGCGATTTCCACCTCGTACAGCGGCTGATCCCCATGGCCGTTGGGCCACCACAGCGCCGGGTTTTTCACGGTCAGCTCCGCCGTTTCCCGGCCCGCTCCCGGCTTGACCGCGATGTCACGGCGGACCCGGTCGATTTCCCGTCCGTCCCGGAACACGGCGCATTCCAGCACTGCCGGGGCCTCCTCGAAACCGGTAAGCTCCGCGTCCACCCGCAGCACGCAGGTGTCACCGTCGGGGAAGGACTGCCGGATATCGGCGTATTCCACCGCCGCGGGGCCGAATTCCTCCACCACCACCGGACGGTAGAGGCCCATGCCGATCATCCGCACGCAAAAATCCCACTTATAGGTAAAGCGTGCCTTCTGGGTATTGCTTTCGCAGGTATAGCCAAGCTGTCCATGCTCGAAAGGTGCGCTTTCCAGCGTGATATCCAGCACATTCTCCTCGTTCTCCCGCAGCAGCCCGTCCACCACGGCCTTGAAGGGGACGTACATACCCTCGTGACAGCCCAGCAGAGTGCCGTTGAGGCAGACATGCGCTCTGTAGTCGACCCCCTGGAGATTCAAACGGTAATGCCTGTCCCGGCGCAGGGGCAGCGCAAACCGCCCCACATACTGCCACCAGCGCGCCGGAACCCATTCGCAGGCCAGGCTGTTCATGTCCCTGTACGGATCGGGGATGATGCCGGCGCGCAGCAAATCCGCGTAAATGCTGCCCGGCACCCGGGCGTCCATCCAATCGAACATACCCATCTGTTCGCCGCCGGTCTCGGCGCTGCGCTTTATCACCGGTGCGTTGGGATAAAACGCATTGAGTTTGAACCGGTTCAGTTCCAATGCCTTCATAAAAACGATGTCCTTTCGAGAAATTGTCCGCCCGGGGCTCTGCTCATCCCACGATGCCGCTGCGCTCTATCCCCTCGATGAGCTTGCGCTGCGCGAAGATGAAGATGACAAGCAGCGGGAGAAGCGTCAGGATGGCGGCCGTGTTGCGCAGGATGGTGAATTCGTCGGCTGCCACCAGCTCGGTGATGTTCCGCAGGATGGCCAGGGACAGGGTCTTGGTCTTGTTGTTGAACAGGGTGGAATAGAATACGTCGGTCCATTGCCAGGAAAAAGACAGGACGAAAATCGTCAGCAGCATGTTCCGCGCGCTGGGCAGCATGACCTTCCAGAAGGTCATGAAGGGGCCGTAACCGTCGATGTAGGCGGCCTCCTCCAGCTCCCGGGGCATTCCGCGGAAAAACTGCCGCATCAGGTAGATATAGAGGCCGTTCTTCAGCCCCATCCCCACCAGGGACAGAATGAGGGAGGGCAGCGGGGTATCGATGAGGTTTATCTGCACGCCGAAGGCGCCGAAGAAACGGAAATACAGATACAGGGGGGTGCTGTACAGCGCGGGCGGCACCAGCAGGGACACCAGGACCAGCGCGAAAAGCAGGCCCCGGCCCCGGAACTTGAACCGCGCGAAGCCGTACCCGGCGATGGTGCACACCAGCATCTGTATCACCGATACCGGCAGGGAGACCAGCAGGGTGTTGAGGGCGCTGCCCACATAATCCATCAGGTCAAACGCGTAGCGCCAGAAATACACGTCCCATTCCCGGGGATAGAGGGAAACCGTGGGATCCAGCAGATCCCGCTGGGACATGAAGGCCTGCAGGATTTTGACTATAAAGGGATATAGGATTTGAAAACACAGGCCGAAGACGATTACGGCCCGCACCAGACTCCACAGGAGCTTGGACGCGGTCTGCAGGCTCAGCTTCGGCTTGAACCTTGCCAAACGGTTCGCTGTCGTCATCCTTGACCATTCCTTTCTCAGAGTTGAAAGCGCTTTTTCGGCTTCCCGGCTTCTATTCCTGATAAAACACGAACCGCCTGGAAATGCCGAAGATGGCCAGGACAATCAGCCCCACCGCCAGCAGATACAGAATCGCCTCGGCGGAGGCCAGGGAGTATTTCATCATCATCGTGTCCTTGAGCGCCTGATCCATGACCGGGTTGGTGGATTTGGTGCAGCTGTCTATCACGGTGTACACGCCGTTGACCAGGATAATGGGGCTTATCATGGGCAGGGTGATTTTCCAGAAGGCCTCCCAGCCGCTGGCGCCCTCCACCCGGGCCGCCTCGTACAGGTGTCCCGGTATCGACTGCAGCCCCGCCAGGAACAGCAGGATCTGCACGCCGGAGGAGACGATGATGGTGTACAGGCCGTTGATCATCGAAATGATAACGTCCGCCACCTGATAATTCATCACGCTGCTGTAGAGGAGCTCCTCCACGCTCATGATGGCCGAACCGGAGGAGCCGATATCCAGCGCGGCACCCGCGCTCACTGCGCTCATCACCGTGTCCTGGGCTTCCAGGGTGGTGATGATGCCGGAGGAAAGGATGACCGGCAGGAAGAATATCACGCGGGCCGCCGTCCGGCCGTGGAAGTTTTGGTTCAGGAGGACGCCGATGAAGAAGCTGAAAACCAGGATGGAGAAGAAGTCCAGAACGATCTGGCCTAAGGAGGTGACGGCCGTCTGGAGGTACCAGGCGTTGGTGGTCAGCAGCTGCTTGTATTGGTAGAGCCCCAGGAAGGAGGTGGTGTAGCCGTTCGTATTGACCTCGACGTTGCAGAAGCTGAACCAGATGGTCTGGATCAGCATCGGCACCAGCACGAGCAGCATACCCACAGCCACGGGCAGCACGAAGAGATATCCCGCCCGGGTCTGCTTCCGGCTGAGGGACGCCATTTTTCCTTTCGGCTGTTTCATCATCCTTCACCTCCGTTCAGTATCACCGCGGACTGCGCCGCAATCGTCTTGCCGCCATAGGTCAGCTCTTCCTCGCCGTAGTTGACCGCCACCTGGGCGCCGCCTTCAAAGGTGGTCACCGTCAGCTGGCCGGTCTGGCTGTGGTCGAGGATTTGACGCCCCACCAGCGCCCCCATATCCTGCTCATAGGTTTTATAGAGGGCGACCATATCGTCGAACCAGGTTTCATAGCTCAGGGCATACATGTCGGTCCTGTCGGCGTCGTATACCACGTCGGCCGGCGCATACATCCATTTGCAGTAGAGCGCCGCCCCGTATTCATAGGCCTTCAGGATGTTCCTGCGGTAATCGCCCGCCAGGTTGACCGCCTCCACCGTGTAGGATTTGGCGCCGCTGACCGCGATCTGGTAGAACGGCACGCTGGCGTCCTCGATTTCCAGCGAGCTGCCGGAGGAGGGCATGTCGAGGATGCCGGAGGCGTAGGGCAGCAGGGAGGCGTTGCAGCCGTCGGTGAGCAGGCTGTAGCGCCCTTTGACCGACTCCGTCAGGACATCGGTGAGCAGTTTCATCGCGCCGGCCCGATCGACGGGGTTGGATTCCCGGTAGTCGCCCGAGACATACCGCCCCAGGCTTGCCAGGGACAACCCCTCTATCCCGAATTTCTCATAGGATTTCAAGAACCGGGGAAGCAGGTCCGCCACCTTGACCGGGCTGAGCACATACCGGTTGAGCCGGCTCACCGACGGCGGCATCCCGGTGGAATAATTCATCTGTTTGAGCAGCGCCACCTGGCGATTGACCAGGCGGGAGGCGTCGTTCCGCGGGGAGAAGCCGTCGAACAGGGTGTCCTTGTAAACAAAGGTCAGCTCCGCGTCGGGATACAGGCCGACGCCGTTTTCCGCCGCATAAGCCGCCAGCCGATCCAGCCCCTTGGAGGAGCCCAGCACCGACAAGGGCTTGGCGCTGCCGTATACCGTGTTGTTGACGCCGCCGTTTGCCCAGCCGGTATAGCGGAGCTCTATGTTGCTCACCCCGCCCTCCGCCAGGCGCTTCAGGATTTCCTCCGCCTGTTCGAAGGTGGTCAGCGGCTCGGTTACGGTGATGGGAATGCCCAGGATATTGTCCTTCTTCTCGATGGCCCCCACCAGCTCCAGGTAAAAGGGCATGCCGTCCGGCGCCGCCTCGGAGAGAACGCCGCTGCTCACCAGATATTCCCGGTAGCGCGCGGCCATATCCACATAGGTGCTTTCCCCGCAGGTGAAGCGGTAGCGTACGGCATAGGGCTGTTTGCTAAAGGTCAGGGGGAAAACCATGCTGTTCGCGTTGGCCGCCGTGCCCAGGGAATCGGAGATCTGGGGAGAGAACATGCTGTAAACGCGGTTGTAGGAGCTGACCTGTCCGCCCACATAGGCGGTGACGGTGCAGCCCGCGGCCCCGTCCTCGATGATGCCCAGGACAGAAGAGGTGGCCGTCTTGATGCCGAAAACCGGCAGATACGCCTGCTGCTGCCGCAGCACGGAATTGGACTGCTTGGTGGCTAAATCGCTGCCGAACACCTTGGCGGCATACATCACGCCGTTGGCGGTGGAACGGTTGAGATTGATGAGAGCCCCCGAGCCGTCGGGGACGAGCATGTAGCCTTCCGCCTCCGCCCCGGCTGCGCCGAAATAGGGCAGCAGGCTGATGCCGGTGAGATGGGCGCCCTTGGTGTAGCGGATATCCTCCGTCAGCACCCGGGCGGTGAAATCCGCGCCGTCCAGCCGGTATTCCACCGGGATGAGGAAGGCCGCGTTGGCCGTCTCCGTCCGCTTGATCCCGAAGAGATCCTCTTCCGCCTCCGCCTGCTTGTAATCAAAGCCAGCCTCCTTGAACTCCTCCTCCATCTGCTTGAGGACGTTGGCGCTCAGGTTGGGGCGCAGGACGTAGAAGGCGTCGAAATCGCCCAGCTTGGTATACTCATACTCCAGAGCCTTGCGCTCCGCGTCGCTCAGCTTGGCCTTATCCACCAGACGGTACCGGCCCTTGAGCACCTTGCCCGTCTTTTCCTCCAGCTTGGAAACCAGCTCGTCGAGTACCTCGACGCGGACAATCTGGGGATAGGATTTCTTAGAGCTGGTCACACCGATGAGATAGGAGGCTTTGAAGCCGCCGTCGATTTTTTCCGTGGTCAGCTGGCCGTTCTGGAAGGCGTGCTTATAGCTGTTCATGCTGCCGTAGAGGTTGCCGGCACTGTAGTAGTCGACCACCACCTGGGAGCCCAGTACCTCCTGGTTGACGCCGGTAGCCTTTTCGTCGGCGTTCCAGTTTTCGGGATTGGAAAACCAGCGTTCCCCGGTGGCCTTGTCCTCGATGAAGAACTCCGCCGTCTTGAGGTTGGCGT
>CAKTXU010000026.1 GCA_934630995.1 uncultured Eubacteriales bacterium | reverse complement strand
CCATAACCTCCCGGATCCCGGGCAGACTGGGCTGGGCACCCATGCGCGAGACGGTGAGAGAAGCGGTGAAATTGGCAAAAAGAAGGCATTCCTCCCAAGTCATCCCCAAGCAGACCGCCGTGCAGAAGGCGCCTACGAAGCTGTCGCCGGCGGCAGTGGGATCCCGCACCTCCACGCCGGTGATACAGGGGCAGTGAAAAAATCCGTCATTGGTTTCCAGCACCGCCCCCCGGCTTCCAAGGGTGATTAGGGCGTTGTCCACTCCCATCCCCCGCAGCCTCCCCGCCGCCCGGCGGGCGGTTTCTAAATCCGTAATCCGGATTCCCGTCAGCAGCTCCGCCTCGTGCTCGTTCGGCGAAAGGAAGGAGAGAGAGGCCACCAGCTCCGGAGGAAGAGGCGCATACGGAGCCGAATTGAGCATCACCGGCACTCCGGCCCGGGCAGCATAGCCTGCCACCAGAACATTGACAGCCAGAGGAATCTCCAATTGCAGCAGTACCATGGCATAGTCAGAAATTGTCTCTTCCAGAAAAGCAACATCTTCAAGGCCAAGCGCCATATTCGCGCCGGGAACGACGACTATGCGGTTATTTGCGCCCTCTTCGTCCGTCTGCAGTTGTACGTTGCCGACACCGGAGCAAATCCCGGCCGCTTGCGTGACATGAGTGATATCCACCCCTGCCAGCCGAAGGGATTCCCGCATTTCCGCGCCGAAGGTATCTCGGCCCGTCTTCCCCACCATGGTCACCCCGGCGCCCAAACGGGCCGCTTGTACGGCCTGATTGGCGCCCTTGCCGCCCGAGGCGGTGCGGAAATCCTCGCCAATCACCGTCTCCCCAGAGGCGGGGAATCGCGGCGCGCTAACGATGAGATCCATCACCAGACTGCCCACAACCAGAAGCTGTGGCCTTTTCCGCCGGCACATAAACTGCCCCCTTTTTACTTGTTATCCGTACAACCATATTGTATACTGGTTCTAGGGTGCCTTCGCGGCCTTTTTTGTGCTATGCTGGACATTTTTTGTGATAGAAGGAGGAGAGAGCCGATGCGAGTGTTTCACGAGGTCAGGCGGTACGACGAGGATTTTATGGTCTGGTACGGCGGATATGACAATATGAGCTTCTGGCCCCACTGGCACGAGGAAATCGAGCTGATTTACATCCGCTCCGGAGCGGCTAGAATCAATGTGACAAACAACGCCCTGATCGTTCGGGAAGGGGATTTGATCATCTGCGACAGCGGGGATATCCATTTCAGCGATTCCTATCAAATGGTAAACCGATTGGAGTTCCTCGTGTTCGATCCCCACTTTCTCAGCCCCCGCTATCAATACACGGGGCTCCCCTCACCGCTGGTATCCCGGGAAACACTGGAAAAAGCAGGACTGGACGGCCTCGTCCGCAATTTGTTCACCCAAATCCCCCGTGAACTGGAGAAACGGCAGCCCTATTATCAGAAGATAGTCAAGAGCCTGCTGCAGGAGGGCTGGTATTCCCTGCTCAGACTTCTCTCCCCCGACGCAAACGGCCCGGAAAGCGCCCAGCGTCATTACATGCTGGGCGCCCTGCAACAGCTCCTCACGTATATCGACGGGCACATCGCCGCGCCCCTGACGCTCCGGCAGGCCGCGGATAGGATGGGCTTCAGCGAGAGCCACTTTTCCAAATTTTTTAAGCAGTACACCGGGGTCAATTTTGTGACCTATCTCCAGATGGTCCGGGTGGAACAGGCCATTTACCAGCTGCACGATACCTCCAAGCGGATGGTGGATATCGCCTATGACTGCGGGTTCAACAATGTCCGCACCTTTAACCGGGTTTTTAAGCACTTCACTTCCTATACTCCTGGAGAATTCTGCCGGCAAAAGGGATTCGATACCTATACCTTCACCTTCCATAGCCGCAAGGCCGCCTTGACGGAGCAGGTGAAAAACGACTCCATTGTGGTGATGAACAACAGCCGTCCGCTGGCGGAAATGGGCCGGGAGCGGGGACTTCTACAGAAATAGACGCAAAAAGGACGGGGAACCAATCGGTTTCCCGCCCTTTTTGTGCTCAGAGAAAATACAATACTTGCCGTCTCCCGCCCGGCGCCTTGTACCTGCACAACGCAAAGCACCACGCAAGGCGCTCAGCGGCAGCGTTTTTTCATTGTGCAGCAGACACTATATAAGCGTATCGAATGTCACTGTATCCAGCTTGTCCGTTACCGCACGGGTAACCTCATCGAAGGCGGCCTGCAGGGCGCAGGCTTCCCCTCCCGAACAGGTACAGGCGTATTCCGCATCCAGACACCGGCTGAACCGGTAAGGGCCTTCCACGGCCTCGATAACCTGCCGCAGGGTAATCTCCGCTGCCGGGCGGGCCAGGGTATATCCGCCCCGGGAACCCTTATAGGAGCGGACAATTCCTGCGCCCACCAGCTTGCGCATGATTTTCAGGGTGAATCGCAGGGAAACCGCCGTCTGATCCGACAGGGACTGGGCGTCCAGCCGCTCCGGGCTGCGCGCCAGGCGCTGCACGATACGCGCGGCATAATCCGCCTCCAGGTTGATATGCATATCGTCCGTCCTTCCGAAACTCGCTCAGTCCAGAAAATCCTTCAGCTTTTTGCTTCTGCTGGGATGACGAAGCTTCCGCAGAGCCTTGGCCTCGATCTGGCGGATCCGCTCCCGGGTCACGTCGAACTCCTTGCCTACCTCTTCTAAAGTCCGGGGCCGTCCGTCCTCCAAGCCAAAGCGCAGGCGGAGCACCTTTTCCTCCCGGGGCGTCAGGGTGGAGAGCACGTCTCCCAGCTGTTCCTTGAGCAATGTATGGGAAGCGGCATCCGCCGGGGCGGGCGCCTCGTCGTCGGGGATAAAATCCCCAAGATGGCTGTCCTCTTCCTCGCCTATCGGCGTCTCCAGTGAAACCGGCTCTTGAGCGACCCGCATAATCTCCCGTACCTTATCTACAGGCATGTCGAGCTCGGCGGCGATTTCCTCCGCCATGGGTTCATGTCCGTTTTTGTGAAGCAGCTGGCTGGAAACCTTTTTCACTTTGTTGATGGTCTCCACCATATGCACGGGAATGCGGATGGTCCGGGCCTGATCCGCTATGGCGCGGGTAATGGCCTGACGAATCCACCACGTGGCGTAGGTAGAAAACTTAAAGCCCTTGGTATAGTCGAATTTTTCTACGGCCTTGATAAGCCCCAAATTTCCCTCCTGGATTAAATCCAGGAACTGCATTCCCCGGCCCACATACCGTTTGGCTATGCTGACCACCAGCCGCAGATTGGCCTCGGACAGCCGCTTTTTCGCGCTTTCGTCCCCATCGATAATACGGATAGCCAGCTCGATCTCCTCTTCCGGCGTCAACAGCGGGACCCGGCCTATCTCCTTGAGATAGACCTTGACCGGGTCGTCGATGGCGATACCCTCGCCCCCGGCCACGGGCTGGGCCTCCTCCGACTCCGCCGCCTCCAGAACGAAGTCCAAATCCTCAAAGGCGTCCGACTCGAAATCATCGATAATCTCGATATTCTGACTTTCCAGCGACTCATAGAGCTTATCCATTTGCTCCGGATCGAAGTCGAGATCCTCCAAAGCATCCATAATCTCCTGGGTTGTCAGCTTCCCCTTAGCGCGGCCGATTTCAATCAAATCGTTGATTTGCGTTTTCTTGTCCTTCTTCACCACAGGCGCTTCAGCCGTCTGCTCCGGGGCTTCCTCCACCACGTCCTGCACAGCCTCCTCCAGTTCCGGATTCTCCGCTTTGAATTCTTTTTTCGCCATCAGTTGACCATTCCTTTCTAGAAGAGACCGGGACGGCGGCCTACGGCCGTGTCCGACGCCGAATCGGCGGGTACTCACTTTTTTTCACGGCGCAGGGCCGTCAGCACGTCCTTTATACTGTCCTCCGGCAGAGACTCCGGATGCTTCAGAGCCTTCAGCCGGTTTTCCGCGCGGATAACCTCCGCGTATTGCTTGGCCTCCTCCAGGGACTGCCGCCGTTCCCTGGCGTCCTTGACCATACGGGAAATATACCCCATATCATCGTCGTCATAGATGCCGGACAGGAAGCCGATTTCCACCAGCAAACCGCTTTTCTGCCTTTCCAGAAGGGTTTGATACACTCCCCGGCTGAAGGCGGTAACCAGCTCCTCCGGCGGCAGCATCGCCGCCACCGGCGCGATATAATCCGGATGCAGCAGCAGCAGCCCCAACAGCCCCTCCTCCGCGCTGACTGCCCGGGGATACTGCGGCGCTTCGGGGTTGCTCTTGCGGATAGTATTCTCCGTTTGCCGCACAATTTGCGACAGTTGCCGATCCTTCTGTTGTTTTCGGCGTTTTTCGGCGATATACTGCACCTGATTCAGGATGGCCTCCTTGGAAACGCCCAGCTCCTGCGCCAGCTTCCCGGCATAAACATCCCGTTCGATAGGACTGGACAGTCCCGCCAGCAGCTCCGCCGCCTGCCGCAGATAGGCCACCTTGCCGTCGGGAGTGTTGAGCAGATGCTGCTTTCCCAGCATCATCAGGCGGTATTCCACGTCGTTGGCCGACCGCTCCAGAAGCAGCCGGAACCGCTCCGGGCCGTGCAGTTTGATGAATTCGTCGGGATCCTTGCCGTCGGGAATAGCGATGACCCGGATATCCATTCCCGATTCCCGCAGCAGACCGATGGCCCGCTGGGTCCCTTTCTGACCGGCGGCATCGGCGTCGAAGATCAAAACCACCTCATCCGCGTAACGGGCGATCAGCCGGGCGTGATCCGCCGTAAAGGAGGTACCCAGCGCCGCCACGGCATTGGTGAAACCTGCTTGGTGGAGGGCAATGACGTCCATATAGCCCTCACAGAGGAGGAGCTGACCCTTGGCGGAGGCCTTGGCGAAATTCAGGGCAAACAGGTTGTTGGTCTTCTTGAAAACCAGAGTATCTCCGGAATTGAGGTATTTGGGCTTGGAGTCATCCAGCACCCGCCCGCCGAAGGCGATGACGTTGCCGCGGATATCGATGATGGGAATCATCACCCGGTTGCGGAAAATGTCGAAAAGATTTCCAGGCGAACGCGAACTTCGTTTGGCGAGGAAGGCCGCCACCAGCTCTTCGTCCTTATATCCTTTGTGCCGCAGATGATCCCGCAGGGCGTTGAAGTTGTCCGGGGCGTATCCCAGTCCGAAGTGCCGGATGGTGGCGTCGGTATAGCCGCGCGAATAATAATAGTCGAGACCGATTTTCCCCTCCGGCGCATATAAAACAGCATGGTAAAACCGGGCGGCATCCCGGTTGGCCTCCAGCACCCGCAGGCGCAAACGGGAGGTGGCGTCGTTAACGTCGTTTTCAGGCATTTTCATACCCGCCCGGTCGGCCAGAAAACGCACTGCATCCAGATAATCCAGGTTTTCGATTCGCTTGATAAAGGTGATGACATCCCCCCCCGCTCCGCAGCCAAAGCAATAAAAGGAGGCCGTTTCGGGGTAGACGGTAAAGGAGGGGGTTTTCTCCCCGTGGAAGGGACACAGCCCCACCAGGTTGCGTCCCCGCCGCTTGACATTGACGTAAGAGGAGACAACCGACTCGATATCACTGCGGCTGATGAGTTCCTGTAAAAAGCTGTCGGGCAGCGGCAATCGGCATCCTCCTTTCCGTCGTCCCCCCTTAAAGCTGGGTGAAATTGGTGACCTTGACCGCCCAGCCCTGGGGAATAAACAGGGTATGATAAATCTCCAGCGCATAATTGTCCGTCATGCCCGCGATATAATCGCAGGCCGCCCGGGGCGCTCCCTCGTCCTCTGCGATGGAGTGGTACTCCCGGGGAAGCCTATCGGGATTGGCCACAAAATACTCGAACATGCGGCTCACCAGGCCGTCCACCTTGCTCTCCTCGCTTTTGGCCACCGGATTGCGGTAAAGAGAGGAGAAAAGGAAATCGTGAAGGCGGTTGAACGGCCCCTCGATGTCCGGAGCCATCCGGATATCGTCCCCGCTGTTTTCTACAATAGAGGTGACCAGACGGTCGATCCGGACGGTGCGCCTGTCCCCCAGCACCCGGCGGATATCTTCCGGCACATCGGTTTCACATAGGACTCCCGCCCTCACCGCGTCGTCGATGTCGTGGTTGATATAGGCCACCCGGTCGGCCAGACGGACGATCCGCCCCTCCAGGGTATCGGCCTGCTCGCCACAGGTGTGGCGCTGAATGCCGTTTCTCACCTCATAGGTGAGATTGAGACCCCGTCCTTCGTTTTCCAGCCGTTCAGCCACCCGGACGCTCTGCTCATAATGGCGGAAGCCCTCCTCCATCATCTTATCCAGTGCCCGCTCCCCGGCATGGCCGAAGGGGGTATGTCCCATATCGTGCCCCAGGGAGATGGCCTCGGTCAAATCCTCATTGAGCTGCAGGGCGCGGGCGATGGTGCGGGCGATTTGGGAAACCTCCAGGGTATGGGTCAGCCGGGTGCGGTAATGATCGCCCTCAGGGGACAGAAAGACCTGGGTCTTGTGCTTCAGGCGGCGAAAAGCCTTGCAGTGCAGGATGCGATCTCTATCCCGCTGATAAGCGGTCCGGTAAGCGCAGGGCTCCTCCGGGCGCTCCCGGCCGCGGCTTTCGGCCGACAGAGCCGCCCGCGGAGAGAGGATCTGCCTTTCTACCGCCTCGTACCGTTCTCTGACCAGCATTCCGATTCCCCCTTGCCTGTCTCGTCATCCTGTCATTACTCTCGGGAAAAGACACTCTATACACTAGTATATACAAAAAAACAGGCCCATTTTCCTGCAAAAAATGCAAAACTTTTTACTTTCATCAATCTATCCACTTTTATTGTAAAGGCATCAGCCTTTTTTCCACTTCTTCCACGAACAGCGTCCCGGCGCTCTCCTCGGTGACAGTCTGTTGCAGCGCCTCCAGCCCATCGGCGGGCAGGTGAAACAGGAGGGTGACCTCCTCCTCGAAAACCGTATCGTCCAAAACCGCTCCGGCTGCAGCCAAAAGAGCCCCCGTCCTGCCGTAAAAAGCATAGCCGCACCGCAGACGACAGCACGAGCATTCCCGCATCCATACCGTCCCGGCCGCCTCCAGCGCCAGCCGCGCTCCCTTGGAATACGCCCGCACCAGTCCGCCCGTTCCCAACAGAATGCCGCCAAAATAGCGGGTGACGACCACACAGCAGTCCATCGTATCCTTTAGGACATCCAGCACCGGCAATCCCGCCGTTCCCTGGGGCTCCCCATCGTCGGAAAAGCGGCGGATCCCCCCTTCCCGCAGGGCATAGGCATAGACGTTGTGACTGGCATCCCAGTATTGCTTTTTTCTTGCGGCGATAAAACGCAGCGCTTCCTCCTCCCCGGTCACCGGGCGACAGCAGCCGATGAACCGGGAGCGCTGTTCGGTGAATTCCGCCGTTCCCTCCTTGGGGATGGTGCGGTATCCGTCCATGCGGCCCCTCCGTTTTCCTCAGGCAACGAGAAAAGGCAGCGCTAAAGCGCTGCCCGAATGCCGAAGCAGGATTATTTCTCGTCGTTCATACCGAAACGCTTCTTGAAACGGTCTACGCGTCCGCCGGTGTCCACCAGCTTCTGCTTGCCCGTAAAGAAGGGATGGCACTTGGAACAGATTTCAACACGAATATTCTCTTTCGTGGAGCTGGTTTCAATCACTTCTCCGCAAGCACACGTGATGGTGGTTTTCTGGTACTTGGGATGGATGTTCTCTTTCATTCCTGTCACCTCTTTCGGGAGCCAAAACATTAACACTAGAACTATAGCACACCCGCAGCCAAAATGCAACAGGAATTTTTCAGGAAACCCGTTTTTTTGCCGTTAAGCAGGGCTTATCTCTCCGGATAGACCCCGTATTCCTGCCAAATCGACTGCATCAGCTCATAGCGCTTGAGGCTCATGCCGGTATAAACGCAGTTGGAGGTGGCGAATATGTAGCCGTAGCCGTTGCTCATGCCTTGAGAGAGCGCGCGTTTGACATCGGCGACGACCTCCTCCTCCGTACCGGTTTGCAGCAGGCCGCAGTTGACGTTGCCGATTAGACAGACCCGATCTCCATACAGCCGCTTGACCTCGGCCAAATCTACACCGCCCTGGGGATCCAGGGAATGGAGGGCGTCGGGCTTGCAGTCCACCATCATATCGACGATGGGCATGATGTTCCCGTCTGTGTGCTTGATGGAATAATATCCCAGCTCACGATAGATGGAGAGGATCTCCGCCAGATATGGGGTGATGAACTCGCCGAACATCTCCCGGCTGAAGAAGGGATTGGTGTTGAAGCAATAGTCGGAGCATAGGGCAAAGCCGTCGATGAGCCCCGTGCCCTGATAGTGGCGGGCAAGCTCGGTGAAATATTCCACGCTCCTCTTGGATTGTTCGTGGAGCTTTTCCGGCTCCTCGTACATCATGGCGGAGAATTCCATCATATTGCTGCCGTCCGGCATGGCAAAGGTGGGATCGCCGTGGACCATGACATAAAACTCGTCCCCGCTGATATCCCGGATAGCCTGGAGCACCCGCTGCCCCTGATCGTAGTCACCGGGATTGAGCTGGGCGAAAATCGCGCTGTGCCGGTATTTCCGGGCGGTGTCCACATACACCTGGGCCATGTCCTGAATCTGGAGTTCCTGCTCCTCCTTGCTCATCTGATTCCACTGGGAGAATACCCGATGGGTGGGATGGACCTTCCCGAACGCCTCCATCGTCAGATAAAACACCAGTTCAAAGGTGGGAACCAGGCCGGTCAGCGGCTCCCGCTTTAACGCCTTAATAAATCGTTCTCTCTCCGTCATTTTCGTTCAACCCCTTCCGAACATTATCCTAACAGTACCGATTTTAAAAGGAATAATCTAGCAATCTATTCCGATTTTTGGAACTATTTTCTGATGGTTTCCAGAAGGCCCGTGAATTCCTCCCGGGTCATGGTGGCATTGACCGCCTCCAGTAACCGGTTGGCCGACAGCTTTCCCGGAAGCCCGGCGGCCGATAAAAAACGGCGCCGCCTATCGGCGCTGTCCGCTCCGCCCGACAGTCCCGCCTCGACCAAATCCGCCTTGGTCAGCCCTGCATTCCGGGGCGTGGGGCTCCCCGTCTCCAGCACGGTCGCACCCGCCCGGCGGAGAACTTCCTCCAGCAAAGCCCCGTCCATCCCCTCCACCCCCCGGAGGCCTTCCTTGGAGGGCGCCGCCTTCCGTCTCTCGTTCCCCGCCCTCTCGGGGATATAGGCGTGCTTTATCTGCGCGGGCGGTATCGCGCCGCTGAGATAATCGCGGATGACAAAACCCGCGGCGTCGCTGTCGGTGAGCAGCACCAGTCCCCGCTCGGCGGCGAGACGCCGGAGATAGGTGAGCATCTCCCTATCCCTGAATATGCGGAAGCCGTCCGTTGCCACTATGAGCGCGTCCACCGCCGAACGGAGGCGGATGACGTCATACTTCCCCTCCACCACGATGGCTTCCCTGATTGACAGCATCTCTTTTTCCCCCTCAGCCTCCTGTGCGCGCGAGAACAATAAGCCTGGCCGCAGTCTCCTCCAGCAGCACCCTCTTGTCCGTCCGGGAGGATTTCATCTGCGTATCCGCCGCGGCCAAAACGTCTAAACTGCAGCGCAGCACCCCCAGCGACAGACGGGAACAGTCCCTGGCAGCGTTGCGCAGGCGGAATTCCTTTCCACGGTAAGCGAAATCGTTCGCCAGCGTATCGGCCTGTTCTCCGGCGGCCAGCGCCACCTTCGCCCGGTAGAGATCCACATAGGCACCGGACAGAACAGCCAGCACCGACGTCGGCTCCTCCCGCTGGGAAAAGAGGCGCGCGAGAATGCCATAAGCCCGCTCATAATGGCTCTGCAAAATGGCTTTGGACAGATCGAAAACCGATGCCTCCAGATTCCTGGTGGCGGCGGTTTCCACCATTTCCCGGGTGATCTCTCCCTCACCCGCCAGCGCCGACAGCTTGTCCAGCTCGTTGAGAAGCAGATTGAGCTCACCGCCGCACTGCTCCACCAGCAGACGCGCGGTATCCGGCTGGAGGGTGCAGCCCCGCCGAGAGGCGCCGCTGCACAGCAGCTTCACGATTTCGGCCGTGGTCTTCCGTGAGAATTCCACACATGCCCCCGCCTTGTCCACTGCGGCGGCAAAGGCCTTCCATTTGGCGTTTTTCTTGAGCTCCGGAGTCACCGCGTCCAGCCAAAAGACCAGGACGCAGCTTTCCGGAGGCTCAGACACCAGCCGGAGCAGCCGCTCCTGATTGGCGGCCCCTCCGCCGGTCACGTCGTAGTCCCGCACCACCACGCATTGTCTCTCCGCCATCAGCGGCAGCGCCTCGGCGGCATCCTCCAGCATCTCCGCCGTACATTCCTGCCCGTCGAATTTCTGAAGGTTAAATTCGGCCAGCTCGTCTCCGCCGGCGGCCTTGGCCGCTATCTGCCCGGCGTAATGGCCGCTGAGATAGCTTTCCTCCCCATAGAGGAAATAGACCCGCCGAAGGTCGCCCTCCTTGAGCTGCTTCTTCAGATCGCTTTCTTTTATCGGCATGTCGTCTTCCTCCCCTTGAGTAAGCATTGATTCAACCGGCCACAGCATCTTTTCAGCGGCTTTTCGCCTCGCTGGGCGCAAATTCCGATCCAAAATCTGCGCACCCGGTTTTGTGCATCCCACACTTCAGCGGAAAGCCACGTCACCCCGGCCCCTGGTCACCGCCTCCACATCCCCGTCCCGCGCTGTCATGCGCACGGGATAGCCGGCAAAGGGCAGCAGCCGGGACGCGACGGATACATCCTTTTCCCGGCAGCTGAGCACCCCGGCCTGAACGGTCAGAATCCCCGCCTGCGCAGGCGGTAGCTGGGAATAAATCACTAGATTGGTCTGCATCCAGTCCGGCGGCAAAGCCGTTGCCTTTGCCGCGGACGGGCACAGCCGCAG
>CAKTXU010000025.1 GCA_934630995.1 uncultured Eubacteriales bacterium | reverse complement strand
GGCTGGTCATCTGCACCCGAGGCTGCCTGGACGGCCTGGAGCAGGTGGACGGCGTCCACATCCGGGTCCTGGCCGGGGTCTCCATGGCCAGAGCCGCCGTATTTGCCGCCAATCTGGGCCTGTCCGGCCTGGAATTTGCCCATGGCATTCCCGGCTCCGTGGGCGGTGGCCTGTATATGAATGCCGGCGCCTACGGCGGCGAAAGGAGAGATGTCCTGCAATCCGCCGAGGCTTTTCTGCCGGACGGAACAGCGGTCGATATTCCTGCCGAGAATATGAAGCTGAGCTATCGCCACAGTGTTTTTATGGAAAACGGAGGCGTGGTGACAGCCGCCGTGGTGGCCCTGCACCCCGACGATGCCGAAGCCGGGGGGGGGCGGCTGGTGGAGTTTCTCCGCCGCCGGAAGGAAAAGCAGCCGCTGGAATATCCCAGCGCGGGGAGCTTTTTCAAGCGCCCGCCCGGCCATTTCGCCGGAACGCTTATCGAAAAAAGCGGTCTCAAGGGCTGCCGGATCGGGGGTGCGCAGGTCAGTGAGAAGCACGCCGGTTTCCTCATCAACCGGGGCGGCGCCACCTGTGAGGATGTCCGCCGCCTGGCCGTCCATGTCCAGGAGACGGTATTGACCCGTCACGGCGTCCGGCTGGAGCCGGAGGTGCGCTTTGTCGGGGAGCCATGAAGCGGATTCCTTGTTTTAGAAAGGTTGGAAATGGAAGATGGAATTTGTAATAGTGACCGGCCTTTCAGGCGCCGGTAAATCCCGCGCGATAAATGCGCTGGAGGATATCGGCTTTTATTGTGTGGACAACATGCCTCCCAAACTGCTGCCTAAGTTTGCTGAGCTCTGCCTGCAGTCCCAGGATAAGATGAGCAAGGTGGCCATTGTCATCGACGTGCGGGGCGGGCAGTTGTTCAGCGGCCTGTTCGACGGATTGGATGAACTGAAGAAGCAGGGGGGAGACTACAAGCTGCTGTTTCTGGAATGTGACGATCAGGTGTTGGCGCGGCGGTACAAGGAAACCCGCCGTCAGCATCCCCTGGCTGCCCAGACGGGCGGTTCGGTCACCCAGGCCATTGAGCTGGAACGCACGCTGCTCAAGCCTGCCCGCTCCCGCACCGATTACCTCATCGATACCTCCCATCTGTCTCCCGCCCAGCTCAAGGAGCGTATAACCGGGCTGTTCATGGGGGATTCCTCGGTCGCCATGGTGGTGCAGTGCATGTCCTTCGGCTTTAAGTACGGGTATCCGGCGGAGGCGGACCTGGTCATGGATGTCCGCTGCCTGCCCAATCCCTTTTATGTGGACGAGCTCAAGCATAAAACCGGTCTTGACAAGGAGGTGCGGGATTTCGTCCTGGACAGGGAGGAAACCCGCGGCTTCCAGACCCGCCTGTATGATTTGATCGATTATCTGATTCCTCTCTATTGTAATGAGGGGAAGAGTCAGCTGGTCATCGCCATCGGCTGTACGGGGGGCAAGCACCGTTCGGTGACCCTGGCCGAGGAGCTGGCCAAGCATATCGCGGAAAGCGGCCGCCGGGTGATGGTGAATCACCGGGATATTCAGAAGCCCTGATCGGCCGCATCCGCAGGAAAGGGCGGGAGGGCCGTGTCGTTTTCCTCGGAGGTGAAAAAGGAACTGAGCCAGGCGCAGGGGGGACAGCCCTGCTGCCGCAAGGCGGAGGCGTATGGGCTGCTGCAGTTCGGGCACGGCTTTTCCGGAACTGCCGTTTCGCTGCAAACGGAGAATGCCGCGGTAGCGGAGCGTTACACATGTCTGCTGCGGGAGGTCTGCCATGTGGAAGCGTCCCGTCGGGAGGAAGAGTCCTCTCATGCCGTCACCGGTAGGGCCTATCACATCCTGTCGGTTGCGAATGCCGCCGATCGGCGGAGAGTGCTGGAATCCTTTGGCCATACGCCCGCCGATGTGGCGGTGCGCCTCAACCGGGCCAATTTGGAATGCGACGAATGTGCCGGTGCCTATCTGCGGGGGGCGTTTCTGTCTTGCGGAGCCCTGACGGATCCGAACGCCGATTATCATATAGAATTCAGCGTACCGTATTACAATCTCAGCCGGGATCTGCTGGCTCTTTTGTCGGAGGTGGGACTTCCCGCCAAGGAAGTGCGCCGTAAGGGCGGCCATGTGATTTATTTTAAGGAAAGTGAACAGATAGAGGATTGTCTGACTCTCATGGGCGCGTCCAATGCATCCCTGGAGCTGATGAACGTCAAAATCCTCAAGGATATCCGCAACAAGGCCAACCGGCTTACCAACTGTGAAAGCGCCAAAATCGACAAGACGGTGGCCGCCTCCGCCGTCCAAGTGGAGGCGGAGAAGCGGATAGTGGCCGCCGGAGGGCTCACGCTGCTGCCGGAGGAGCTGCGGGAGCTGGCCGGACTGCGTCTGGAGAACCCCGAACTCTCCCTGCGGGAACTGGGGGAGCTGCTGGTCCCGCCTCTGAGCCGCTCGGGGGTCAACCACCGGCTGCGTCGGATTGTGGAATTTGCGGACAGACTGTAAAAATATCAGTGATATCAATACACCGGATATTTTACCCTTAAAAACAGCGCCGCTGCGGTTTTGTCTTTTTTATTTTTTTCCCGCTCTTCTGGCGGTTATAACGACGGTTTTCGCCTTTTGGTTCGCGCTTATGAAGGCTGGAGCGCCTTCCACCGCCGCCCTGATTGTATGCCCGGTGACGGCTTTGACGTATTGGTGCATGTGGCGGGCGGCCAAAATGACCGATATGCCCTATATGCTTGCCTATCAATATGCGCGGATTATCGGTGACAATCCCCAGCTCTATCAACTGCATGTGCCGCTTTTTTTACTGGGAGCGATCCGGCTGACGGCAGCTTACGTCATTTGTCCGCAGGTAAAGGACGGCTGTTTCGACAATATCCGGCTGCAACGGGAAATGATGCCGTTCAATTATTGCCATAGAATAAAAGACGAACGGAGGAAGCGCAACGTGAGAACGTATTCCGGCCGTCTGCCGGGGATCCCGGCTGTTGTATTCCTGCTGATCACCGCTTCTTTTTGGGTCTATGTAGGGGGAATGTCCGCCTATATGCAGCTGTGCCGCATTACTGTAGACAGCGGCGGTATGACGATGAACTTCGATTCCTTGAATAGTACCGCTCTGTTCCTGCTGCTGCCCGCCGTGTTCCTTCTGGGCGCAGCCGTGACGGCTCTGCTGTCTGTGCTGAGGAGACGCTGGGGGTTTGCGGTTGCGTCTTTGGCGCTGTGTAAGGGAGCCGCAATCGTCTATCTGCTTTTGCCGCCTCAAAGCTATTCCATACAGCTGTATATGACCTACCGTTACTTTTTCGGCATAAATCTTCTTCCAATCATCGCAAAATATCCTTTTCTCGGTTATTGGCCGCAGGCCTTTTTTGTCTTGGGCGTCATTCTGCTGACGGTATCTCTCCTTCTCGATATACGGGGGGAGAACGGACGCCGATTTCATCCGCAGCCGGAATCCTGAAGGAGGGAATTTCCTTGCCCGGTTTTGTCCATTTGCATGTGCACAGCGAATACAGCCTGTTGGACGGCGCGTGCCGTATAGATGGTCTGGTGTCCCGCGCCAAGGCGCTGGGGCAGGAGGCGGTTGCCATTACCGATCACGGCGTCATGTACGGCGTGATCGATTTTTATAAGGCGGCAAAAAAGGCGGGGGTGAAGCCCCTCCTCGGCTGTGAGGTTTATGTGGCCGCCCGGACCCGGCGGGATAAAACCCATGGACTGGACAGCGAGCACGCCCATTTGGTTCTCTTATGCGAGAACGAGGAGGGCTACCGCAACCTGACCAGGATGGTTTCCCGCGCCTTCACGGAGGGTTTTTATGGCCGTCCCCGGGTGGACCGGGAACTGCTTCGGGAGTATCACGGCGGCCTTATCGCTCTGTCCGCCTGTCTGGCCGGGGAGATTCCCCGGGCGCTGCGGCAAGGGGATTTTTCGGCGGCAAAGGCGCTGGCGGAGGAATACCGGGACATTTTTGGTCAAGACAATTTTTTCCTGGAGCTCCAGGATCACGGGCTGGAGGAGCAGCGCTCCATCAACCCGCAGATTATCCGTCTGTCCCGGGAAACCGGCATTCCGCTGGTTTGTACCAACGACGCCCATTATCTCACCCGGGAGGATGCCCAGGTCCAAAAGGTGCTTATCTGCATCCAGACCAACACCACTGTGGACGAGCCCAGTCCCATGGCTTTTGAAACGGAGGAATTCTACCTAAAATCCGAAGAGGAGATGCGGGCCCTGTTTCCCTCCATCCAGGACGCCTTTGACAACACGGTAAAAATCGCCGCGCGCTGCAATGTCGTGCTGGAGTTCGGCAAAACCCAGCTGCCCGCCTTTGACGCGCCGGGCGGGGACAGCGCCGCCTATTTCCGGCAGCAATGCTACGAGGGGCTTCATCGCCACTATGGTGAAAATCCGGATCCGGCTGTGACTGAGCGGCTGGAGTATGAATTGACCACCATCGAGCGGATGGGGTATGTGGACTATTATCTCATTGTCAACGATTTTGTCCAATACGCCAAAAGCCACGACATCCCGGTGGGGCCCGGCCGGGGCTCCGGCGCAGGCAGTTTGTGCGCCTACTGCATCGGTATCACCGGCATCGATCCCTTGCAATACAATCTTCTGTTCGAGCGCTTCCTCAACCCTGAAAGGGTGAGCATGCCTGATTTCGACATCGATTTCTGCAATGAAAAGCGGCAGCAGGTTATCGATTACGTCATTTGCAAATACGGCACCGACCGGGTGGCTCAAATCATCACCTTCGGCACCATGGCGGCGCGGGCAGCCATCCGGGATGTGGCCAGGGCCCTGGCGGTGCCCTATGCGGTGGCGGATCAGGCCGCCAAGCTGGTGCCCTGGGAGCTGAACATGACGCTGGACAAGGCCCTGCGCCAGTCTAAGCGGCTGGCGGAACAGGTGGAAAGCGATTCCCAGGTTCGCGCGCTCATCGATATGGCGAAAAAAGTGGAGGGGATGCCCCGACACGCCTCCACCCATGCCGCCGGGGTGGTCATCACCGCAAAGCCTGTCAGCGAATATGTTCCCCTCTGCCTCAACGGGGAGGCGGTAGCCACCCAGTATACCATGACCGCCTTGGAAGAGCTGGGGCTTCTCAAGATGGATTTTCTGGGCCTGCGGAACCTGACCGTCATCGACGACGCGGAGAAGATGATCCGCCGCCGGCAGCCGGATTTTTCCATAGCGGCTGTCCCCAACGACGCCCCGGAGGTCTACCGGATGCTGTCCCAGGGCGAGAGTGAAGGGGTGTTTCAGTTCGAATCCCCGGGGATGAAGCGGGTATTGACCAATCTGCGCCCCGACTGCTTCGAGGATCTCATCGCCGTCATCTCCCTGTTTCGTCCCGGGCCCATGGATTCGATCCCCCGCTACATCAACTGCCGCCATCACCCCCAGCAGGTGCGCTATGCCCACCCGCTGCTGGAGCCTATTCTGAGCGTGACCTACGGCTGTATCGTCTATCAGGAACAGGTCATGCAGATTTTCCGGGAGCTGGCCGGGTATTCACTGGGCAGGGCCGATTTGGTCCGCCGCGCCATGTCCAAGAAAAAGCACGACGTGATGGAGCGGGAGCGTGAAATTTTTCTTTACGGGTATCCGGGCGGAGAAAACGCTGCGCCGGTGGACGGCTGCGTCAAGCGGGGAATTCCCGAGCAGGTGGCCAGCGATATTTTCGACGAGATGTCCTCCTTCGCTTCCTATGCCTTCAACAAGTCCCATGCCTGCGCCTATGCCTTGGTGGCTTATCAAACGGCTTGGCTTAAATGCTTCCACCCCAAGGAATATATGGCCGCCCTGCTGACCAGCGTCCTGGACAGCGGCAAGGTGGTGGGCTACATCAATGAGTGTGAGCGTATCGGCATCCGGGTACTGCCGCCAGCGGTTAATGAAAGCCGCTCTTCCTTTACCGTGGCCGGGGATCATATCCGCTTCGGCCTTCTGGCTGTGAAGAACCTGGGCCGCGGCATGATCGGGGAGCTGGTGCGGGAACGGGAGGAAAACGGCCCCTTCGAGAGCTTTTATGCCTTCTGCCGCCGGATGTCGGTTTACCGGGAGTTCAACCGCCGCGCGCTGGAAAGCCTGATCAAATGCGGCGCGCTGGACGGCATGGGCGCCAACCGCCGGCAGATGCTGGAGGGAGGGGGCTCCATCCTGGACGGGCTCGAAGACGCCAATCGACGGAATCTGGAGGGGCAGCTGGGCTTTTTCGACAGTCCCGACGCGGGACAGGCCGCCGAACCGCCATTGCCGGCGGCGGAGGAATACCCCTACGCCGATCTGCTGGAAATGGAGAAGGAAGTCACCGGCATGTACATGTCCGGCCATCCGCTGAAACCCTACGCCGAGGCTTACGACAAGCTGAACGCCGCCCGGACGGAGGATATTCTTCAGTGTGCCGAAGAGGGGCAGGGCGATTATGGAGATGGAACCCAGGTGACCATGCTGGGACTTCTCGGCACAGTGCGCTCCCAGACCACCCGCAGCAACGCGCAGATGGCCTATGCCGTTTTGGAGGATCTCTACGGCAGTATGGAGATGATCGTCTTTCCCAAGGTGTTAGCGCAGTTCGGTGCCCTCATCCACACGGGTGCGGTGGTGCTGGTGCAGGGCCGGATAAGCCTGCGGGAGGACGAGCCTCCCAAGCTCCTGTGCGACCGGGTGCAGGCCGCGCCTGATCCCCGGCAGATAACCGCCGCCACCCGGCAGAAAAGTGTTTCTCCATCGGTGCGGGAAACAACGGCTTCCCCGCGGGAGCCCTCACCGCGTCACGGTGTCTATCTCCGGGTTCCTTCCCAGGAGAGCCCGCTTTTCAGGCGGGCCTGTCTCCCCATGGCGGTGTTTGACGGCACGGAGCCGGTCTATTTCCGTTTTGCGGATTCGGGGAAGCTGGTACGCGCGCCGCAGCATATGTGGGTGTGGCCCCATAGCGTCCTGCTGGACGAGCTGAAGAGGATTCTGGGGGCCGAAAATGTTGCATTATTAAAATGATAACAACTGTTAAACATAGTTTTGACAATCCTAGGTAATATGGCAAAGAAAACCATCGAAAAGAGAACTTTCTTAGCCATTTCGGAAATTGATAGTTTCCTGACAAGTAGTGTATAATAAGCAGGAGGTCCGCAGAGGGCTTTAAAACAGAGAGAACCCCGGAGCTTTGCGCTTTTCGGCCGTACAACGCGTCCGGAATCCGGCTTCGCCGCAGCTTCACGGCTCCCGGCTCCTGTGAAAGGAATGGTTAAGACGATGGCGATAAAAAGAATGGCTGTATTGACCAGCGGCGGCGATGCCCCCGGTATGAACGCCGCTGTCCGCGCAGTGGTGCGTACGGCTCTGAGCAAAGGCGTTGAGGTTTTCGGCGTTTACCGCGGCTATAACGGCCTGATAAACGGTGACATGGTGCAGATGAATCTGCGCAGCGTGTCCGACATCATTCACCGTGGAGGCACCATGCTGTACACCGCCCGCAGCCCGGAGTTTTGCACCGAGGAGGGCATGCAGAAGGCGGTGAAAATCTGCCGCGACAACGCCATTGAGGGCGTTGTCGTTGTCGGCGGCGACGGCTCCTTCCGCGGTGCGCAGGACCTGACACGCCACGGCGTTCCCTGTATCGGCATCCCCGGCACCATCGATAACGATATATCCTGCTGTGAGCACACCATCGGCTATGACACCGCCCTGAATACCAGCATGGAAATGATCGACAAGCTCCGCGATACCGCTCAGTCCCATGATCGCTGCAGCGTCGTGGAGGTTATGGGCCGCCGGGCGGGCTATCTGGCCCTGAATGTCGGTATCGCCGTGGGCGCCACCAGCATTATCGTCCCGGAGGTTCCCTTCGATTTTGAAAAGGATATCATCGGCCGGATGATGTCCACCTCCGCCACCGGTAAAAAGCATTTCATCATCATCGTGGCCGAGGGCGTGGGCCATGTCATCGACATGGCCGCAGACATCGAAAAACGCACCGGTATTGAATCCCGCGCCACCATCCTGGGCCATGTGCAGCGGGGAGGCTCTCCCACTGTCCGGGATCGCGTGCTGGCCAGTGAGATGGGCTTCCATGCCGTGGGGCTGCTGCTGGAGGGCAAGAGCAACCGGGTTGTCACTATCCAGAACGACCACATATTGGATTACGATATCGAAGAAGCGCTCCAGATGAAGAAGCCCTTCGATTTCGATCTGTATCAGATGGCGCATCAAATTTCTATATAATACTGGGAAAATCCGGAGGCATAGCGAATGTCTCCGGATTTTTATATACGGGTGCTATGAAAGGTGCCGTGTGAAGAAACACCCATCGACAGGCGGTGCGCCGCATGGTATGATAGGAGGGAAATGCGGCAGGACTGTGGTGCCCTGTTTTATACGGCTTGAGGAGGATAAGTGGTATGAAAAAATTACGCGGACGATTGCTGGCGGGATTGCTGGCGCTGGCATTGCTGACAATGGCGTCATGTGGCGGCCGGGGAAACACGGTGATATCCCAGCCGTCGCCGGAGAGTGCGGTCAGTCAGGCACCGCTCACGCCGGAAGAAAAATTTGACGCTTTACTCGACACCTTACCTGCGACAGCGGTTTCTCCGGAGGATTTCTCGCTGAATCTGATGATGTTGGACAAGGCGGCCTATGGCATCGAAGAAGCGCTCTATAGGCTACCCTTTGTCACGGAGGAGGGATACAAGGAGTCTCTGGAGGAGTCGAAGACGCTGTTGGAGGAGTTGAAGGGCTATCCTGAAGAGGAACTGAGGGCGGACCAGCAGCTGACCCGGCAGGTTTTGATTGACTACTTGACCAGACAGCTGGACGAGCCGGAGGACTATTGGCTGCAGGCGGGTTATCTCGGCAGCTTCACTGGCTTTCAAGCTGAGCTCCCTCTGATACTGGAGGCCTATCAGTTCCGCACACAGGCCGATTTGGATAGCTATTTTCATCTTTTGGAAATGGCGCCGGATACCTTTTTAAAATATGCGGAGCTGGAAAAGGCCCGGCAGGACAAAATGGTGGGACTGCCGAAAGCGGTGCTTGAGGCGGTGATCGAGCAGTGTGATAATTTTGTGAAGGAAACGCGCCCCGCACTGGTGGACGTGGTGGCGAAAAAGTTGGATAAAGCGGCATTTCTGGACGAGTCGGGTAAGTCCGCCGCCAAGTCGAAAAGCGAAACCCTGCTGACCACTACGTTCCTGGACGCCTACCGCGGGCTGGCCGCCGCCCTGCGGGATATACAGGCGGCCTCTCCAGACGGCGGCTTGGCTATGCGGGAGGGCGGCAAGGCCCTGTATGAAGCGCAGATAAGGAGCGCCTGTGGGGTGGATATGACCGTGCAGGAAATCCGCGCGTATTTAAAAAATGCCGTTCAAAAATGTCAGACCGCCTACAGCGCCCTATACATGGAAATGGAGGCTGCGCTGAAAACAGTGCGGGACTGGCCGTCCTATGGGGACTTCAAGACTGCCGGGGAAGCGCTTGCTTATCTTCGTGAGCAGTTGGCGCAGGACTACCCCGATGTGGGAGAAATCGTCTATGAGGTCCGGCAGGTTCCGGATAGCATGAAAGAGAATTTTTCTCCTGCCGCTTATTTGAACGCCCATATTGACGCTCCTGCCGGTGAACCAGAGCTTATCTATCTCAATGGAAACTATGAGGATTCCCTGTTCCCGACTTTGGCCCACGAGGGCTTCTACGGGCATATGGCACAGAACCGGTTGTTCCGCAACACCAACCCGCCCGCTATCCGTCAGCTCATGCACTATATCGGGTATACGGAGGGCTGGGCGACCTATGTACAATACAACGTCTGGAAATACGCGAAACAGGATGAAACCGGTCGGAAGCTGCTGCATCTGCGTCAGCTGAACGATGAATATCTGGGTCTGCAGCAATGTCTGTTGGAGCTCGGAGTTCATTATGACGGGTGGGATCGGAGCCGTTTCTGGCGGGAATGCAAAAATCTGTTTGGGGAAATATCGCAGGAGGATGCCAATATATTGTATAATCAGTTTATCGAACTGCCGACCTATTTCTTGTATTATTATTTTAACGCCAGGCTGTTTCAGGATATGGCCGACGACGCACAGAGCAGGCTGGGAGAAGCGTTTGAGCCCGTAACTTTCCATCGGGTGATTCTGGAAACCGGGCCGGTTTCGATGAATATCCTCCGGCAGCAGGTCGAAGAGTATATCGACAGCGCGCTCGGCGAGTCCGGAGAGGAGCCGAAGGCGGCATAACAAAAAGAGGAGGCGGAGTTATACCCGAAGTGGTAAAAAGAAGGTAGACACGAAAGTGTCTACCTTCTTTTTACCACTTCAAATTCATCGTGTCCTGCTTCTTCCTTTATGCGTACCGGCCGAGACAGGCCAGAGAAAGATAGGCGTTGACGGCCGTGTCCCCTGTACCGGCAAAAAGGGTAACGGGAGTATCGGCATGGACACCCAGATAGATAGAATCGCCGACATTGAAATAGGCGAGGAATTGTCCGCCTGTTTCCACCAAATTGGTGACGACCGGGCGAATGGAGGCATAAATAGCCGGAGGCGGAGAGCCCAGCGCGGGCTGGACGACGGCAACACGGGCCCCGCTGCCGGCCCCGCTTTGAGGAATAATTCCAAATCCTACGAGATACAGGCCTTCCCGGTCGAAGACAAGGGAAAAGCCGTCCTCGGACACATGAGCGACATTGGCGTAATCGGCGCTGAGATTGATGGGGCCATAGGTGGCGTCGGGGATAATGGTCTGGGCGGTGTTGGAGTAAAAATTACCGAATCCCGGCACTGGAATGTCAGCCGAACCGGCCGGATCCAGGCAGGGACATGGAACGGGGACGCAGCATTCACAGCATTCACAGGAACAAGGCGGGCAGCAGGCGCATGGATCGGGAGG
>CAKTXU010000024.1 GCA_934630995.1 uncultured Eubacteriales bacterium | reverse complement strand
ATAACGTATTTGGCAATGCCAGACTCCAAAAACTGGGGACTATAATAGAGCCGTTTGTCATCTGTTACTTTTTCAAAAGTAGACTCCCAACGGGTTTGATACATGTTGCCATTATCCATAATCCAGAAAGAGTGATAAAGTCCTCCGCCAATATGAAGGAATTTTGATGGTTTGTCTTGGGGCGGCCTTACCGGTTCGGTCGGTTCCGTAACCGGCGCTGTGGTGCCCTCTCCCTGGGAGGTAGCCTCGGTGGAGGCGGGGGGCGTAGTGCCGGCGGTTGACTCTTCGGAGGTGGGAGAGGTGGTGCCGGGGGCATCGGTGCGATCGGCGGTGCCCTCCGACCCTGTGGAGACGGCGGTGGAAACAGGCGCGGAATTGTCCGGCGTGGGGACCGGGGAAGGGGCCAGCAGGAAGCGGATACCCACGGCCAACCCGGCTATCACGACGACGCCGGCCGCCGCCCCGGCGATGTATTTCCCGCGGCTGTCCATTTTGGGCAGCAGGGCGGCATAGTCCGCCGCATAAGCGCCTTTGGCCGGCGCGGGTTCCCTGCCGGGTATGTGCAGCACGGCGTCCCGCCGTACAAGCTCCATCAGTTGCCGTTCATTCATGGGTCCCAGTCTCCTTTCCAGCGGGTGTCCGGCCCTCATAGAAGCGGCGCAGCTTTTTTCTGGCCTCGCTGTACCGCCACAATACGGTGCCATAGGGGATTTGCAGGTATTTTGCCACCTCGGTCAGCTTCAGCTCTCCGAAGATATGCAGCACGGCGATTTGATACTCCGGGGAGCTCAGCCCCTCCAGCGCCTGGGAGGCCACGATGCCGTCCAAACAGCTCTTTTCAAAAGCGGGAGGCTCCTCCGCCCGGCTGTCGGCCACGGCGTCGGGAATCTCATAGTGCGCCTTGCGCAGCATGTTTTTAGCCACATTGCGGGTGACGCCGTACAGAAAAGCCCGGGGATTGGTGTCCGCCCGATAGCGGGGGGCACAGGTCCGGATAACGAGAAAAACCTCCTGGGTCACGTCCTCCGCCATCTGGGCCTGCCCGGTGATGGACGCGGCCAGAAGGAAGACGGATTGACGGCAGTCCTTGTAAAGCGCCGACAAGGGCTCCTGCTCCCCCGCCGCAATGGCCAGCAGAGCCGCGTTCAGTTGTTCCTGGGTCATGGTATCCCTCCTGTGGAATGAATGATACTCTCTAACTTATACTATAATTGCAGCAGATGAGGAAATCATTGGAAGAAAATGCATCATGTGGTGAAGAATCACATGAATCGCCGGATTTATATCGCAAAAATCCGGTATACGCGATATGCACGGAAAACGCCATATCCTTATGGTAAACATGAGCCCCGGCCCTCCCGCAAATGCCGAGAGGCCCCCGGCGATAAGCCGGGGGCCTCGGAACAGCTATGCGATTTATTTCAGATTGGATTTGAGGGTATCCAGCTGATTCTTCAGCTCTGCGGGCAGCTTGTCGCCGAATTTGGCGTAAAACTCCGCGATACCCTCGGTTTCCTTGGCCCACAGGTCCTTGTCGACCTCCAGGATGGATTTGAGGGTTTCGAGATCGAAATCCTCCAGCCCCTCCAGATTGATGTCTTCCGCATGGGGAACGTAACCGATGGGGGTCTTCACCGCGTCGACCTTGCCCTCGCAGCGGCCCAGAATCCACTCCAGCACACGGAGGTTATCGCCGAAGCCCGGCCACACGAAGTTGCCCTCGTCGTCGGTGCGGAACCAGTTGACATTGAAAATTTTGGGGGCCTTATCGCCCAGCTTCCGGCCCATATCCAGCCAGTGAGCCCAATAATCGGCCATGTGATAACCGCAGAAGGGCAGCATGGCCATCGGATCACGGCGGACGACGCCCACGGCGCCGGTTGCGGCGGCAGTGGTTTCAGAAGCCATGATTGAGCCGACAAACACGCCGTTGTTCCAATCGCGGGACTGATACACCAGCGGCGCGGTCTTGGCGCGGCGGCCGCCGAAGACAATGGCGGAAATCGGCACGCCCTTGCCGGAATCGAATTCAGAGGAGATGCAAGGGCAGTTCTTGGCCGGCGCGGTGAAGCGGGAATTGGGGTGAGCGCCTTTGGAGCCGTCGGTGCAGTCCCATTTCTCGCCCTTCCAGTTCAGCGCGTTTGTGGGCGGATTCTTGTCCAGTCCCTCCCACCAAACGGTGTTGTCATCCAGGTTGTGTACCACGTTGGTGAAGATGGTGCCGGACTTGGTGGAGGCCAGGGCGTTGGGATTGGATTTGACGTTGGTGCCGGGCGCCACGCCGAAGAAGCCGTTTTCGGGATTGACGGCCCACAGGCGGCCGTCCTCGCCGATACGCATCCAGGCGATGTCGTCGCCCACGCACCAGACTTTATAGCCCTTGTTGCGATAGATTTCCGGCGGAATGAGCATGGCCAGATTGGTCTTGCCGCAGGCGGAGGGGAAGGCGGCGGCGATGTATTTCACGTCGCCCTGGGGATCCTCCACGCCCAGAATCAGCATGTGCTCGGCCATCCAGCCCTCGTTGCGGCCCAGATTGGAAGCGATGCGCAGCGCGAAGCATTTTTTACCCAGCAGCACGTTCCCGCCGTAGCCGGAGTTGACGGAGATGATGGTGTTGTCCTGGGGGAAGTGGCAGATGTACCGCTTCTCCTCGTCGATTTCGCATTTGCAGTGCAGGCCGCGCACCCAGTCGTCGCTGTCGCCCAGGGCGTCCAGCACGGCCTGGCCCACCCGGGTCATGATGGCCATATTCAAGACGACGTAGATGGAATCGGTCAGCTCGATGCCGTATTTGGCGAAGGGGGAGCCCACAGGGCCCATGGAATAGGGGATGACGTACATGGTGCGGCCCTGATAGCTGCCGCGGGCGATGTCGTACAGCATCTTGTAGGCGTCGGCGGGATCCATCCAGTTATTGGTGGGGCCCGCGTCCTCTTCCTTTTCCGCGCAGATGAAGGTGCGGTGCTCAACGCGCGCCACGTCGTTGACGGCGGTGCGGTGCAGATAGCAGCCGGGCAGCTTCTCCTCATTGAGCTTAATCATCTCGCCGGAACGGCAGGCCTCGGCGCGCAGGGCTTCGAGCTGCTCCTCAGAGCCGTCGATCCAGACGATTTTGTCCGGCTTCACCAGCGCGACCTTGTCCTCAATCCAATCCAGGACGGACTTATTGTTGGTCAGATTGGCCATATCCAAATACCCCTTTCCATAGTCTCCATTATTTTTTTGTGAACGCTTCTCATTATAGACCAAACTCGTGCCGGATTACAATGGCTAAAATGTGAATAAATAGATAATTTTTTAACAGATAAGGGTGAAAATGCATAATACTCGCTTTTATCCTGCAAAACGGCGGAACAAAGCGTAAAGATTATCCCTCAATAGGCAGGGTGGCGCATGCGTTCAAATCCATTCCTGCCAAATGTCCGGCCTGATATTCATAGAACGCCTGGGCGCCCACCATGGCGGCGTTGTCCCCGCACAAGGAGAGGGGCGGCGCGTAGAGAGGCAGGTTCCGTGCGGCGCACAGCTCCTTCATGCGGGCGCGCAGGCCGCTGTTGGCCGATACCCCCCCGGCCAGGACCAGGGCCGGCGCCTTTGCCGCCTCGGCGGCACGGAGGGTGTGGTCGCAGAGAATTTCCACGATGGTGTGCTGAAAGGAGGCGGCCAGGTCGGCGGTGGAAACGGTTTCCCCCTTCTGCGCGGCGTTGTGGAGCAGGTTGAGCACGGCGGTTTTTAATCCGGAAAAGCTGAAATCATAGGGGCTGCCTTCCACCCGGGGCCGGGGGAGAGGAATAGCGAGAGGGTTTCCCTCCTTCGCCAGCCTGTCCAGATGAACGCCGCCGGGATAGGGCAGCCCCATGGCCCGGGCGGACTTGTCGAAGCATTCTCCCGCCGCGTCGTCACGGGTGCGCCCCCAGACCCGGAAATCGGTATAACCGGCGACCTCGACGATATGGCTGTGGCCGCCGGACACCACCAGACAGAGAAAGGGAGGGGCAAGCTCCGGGTGGGCGAGATAATTGGCGGCGATATGGCTGCGCAGATGATGGACGGGAACCAGGGGCTTTCCGGCAGCCATGGCCAGACCCTTGGCGAAATTCACTCCCACCAGCAGGGCGCCGATAAGGCCGGGGGCGTAGGTCACCGCCACGGCGTCGATACCTGTCAGAGTGAGGCCCGCCTGTTCTAGAGCCTCCCGGGTTACGGCGGAGACGGCTTCGGTGTGACGCCGGCTGGCGATTTCGGGCACCACCCCGCCGTAGAGCTTGTGCTCCTCCACCTGGGAGGCAATGACGCTGGAAAGGACGGCGCGGCCGTCCTCCACCACGGCGGCGGCCGTTTCGTCGCAGGAGGACTCCAGAGCTAAAATCCGCATGGGCGACAACCTGACTTTCTTAAAAAATAAAGGCCGCCGCATTCGCGGCGGCTACAAAAAATTTAGACTGTATAGCTGTAGATATAGGCGTCCTCCTTCGGGGAGGAGTAAAAGCCGGGGCGCACGCCCTCCCGCTCAAAACCGCAGGCTTTATAGAGGGCTATGGCGGCCGTGTTGGAAACGCGCACCTCCAGGGTGATGCGGGTCATATCGTGGTCCTCAGCATACTCCATCGCCTCCCGCAGAAGGCTGGCGGCGATCCCCTTCCGGCGATAGGCGGGATGCACGACGACGTTGGTGATATACCCTTCATCCAAAATATGATGCATACCCAGATAGCCTACGGCGCTTTCCGCCTCCACATCTTCGGCTACATAAAACACCGCCAGGGGATTCTGCAGTTCCTCCGCCAGTGCCTCATAGGACCAGGGCTTAGAGAAAGCCAGGCTCTCCAAATCCGCCAAATCGTCCAGATGATCGGCGTGCATGGGAACGATCATAATGCCCGCAGGGGGCTTTGTACTGTGTGCGTCCATGACAAATCCTTTCTATGTCGGCATTCGGCGGGTGATATCAGCAGCCAAGCGAGCGGGCCAAATCGTCTACGGCTTGCGCCAGCCGATCACGGGTAGCGCGATAGATCTCCGTGTTTCCACCGTAAGGGTCGGGAATACCCGTGCCGCCCAGGAGCCGTATTTTTTCCTTGGGAACGTCGTAGGAAACCATCAGCAGCGCCTCATGCTGGCGGGACATAACCGCCAATATATCCGCTTCACGGCAATGGGCCGGGGTCAGCTGCCGGGAAAGATGCCCCGCCAAGGACAGGCCGATTTCCTGCATCGCGGCCATGGCTCCCGGAGATGCGGGTCCGCCTGCCGCGGCCAAACCCGCGCTTTCCACTATTATAGCGCCCCTGCCGCACTTGTCAAGACGGCGGCGCATCAAGGCCGCGGCCATAGGACTGCGGCAGGTGTTTCCAGTGCAGACGAACAGAATGGTCACGACGGGTTTCCTCCCTCCATCATAGGATACAGCGCGCTGAGGAAAAACAGGCCGGCCTGCGTGCGGAAAATATGCTCCCGGGCGGAGGCTTTCTGTGCGGCGTTCATTTCTTCCACGGCGCCGTTGACCAGAAAATCCGCCTCCAGCAGAATCCGGTAGTCGGGTCTGTCCACCTCCTGAAGGCTGTGATGATGCCCGACAAGGTAAAGGATCCTGTCCCGCAGCTCTCCGGGGATTTCCAACCCCTCCAGCTCCTGATACCGTCCCGCTGTGGAACCGTATTTCTGCTCACATCGGTGGATACCGGCGTCGTGCAGAACGGCCGCCAATTCCAAGGCTGTCTGGATCTCCGGCGCCAGCCCTTCGGAAAGGCCGATGGAGCGGGCCGGGGACTGCACCTTGAGAAAATGGAAAATGCGGCGGGTATCACCGGTGTCAACCGCGGACATGTTCTGCTGAACGGCATTGGCCAGCGTATCAGTCGGGTTCACGTCGTCCCCCTTCTTTCCATTATTTATATTACCTATTTATATACTGTTTATTGTCCGCTGAACAATGAAAAAGCACGGCCGTGATGCGGTTTTTGAGGTGTTTTTCATTGTTCGGCTGCAAGGTTTTACGGGCAATTTTGCCTTCAAAGCGAAATGCCTATTGCAACCGGCGGCGTTCAGTGAACACTATATACAGTAGTCGGGGGGATTGCGGCGGCTGTATTCGTCCCGCAGATCCTGCAGGGTGATGGTATCCACCACGCCTCGGACCGCCTCATCCAGCTTCCGCCAGACGCCGACGGTCACACACTGATCCATCCGATCGCAGCCGGGCGCCTCGCAGGCAATGCAGTCGACGGGGGACAGGGAGCCCTCCAGCACCCGCAGCACCGCGCCCACCGTAATCTCCTCCGGGGGCTGGGCCAGCCGATAGCCGCCCTGCGCGCCCCGTACGCTGCGCACGAGTCCCGAACGGTTGAGCTGCATCATTATCTGCTCCAGATATTTCTCCGAAATCTCCTGACGGGCCGCGATTTCCTTGAGGGGGAGCAGCCCCCGCTCGTAATGGACGGCCAAATCCGCCATCAGGCGGAGGCCATAGCGGCCCTTGGTGGATATTTTCATGGGAAGCGCCCATCCCTTTCTTAACGTCCCTTGCTGGTTGCCTTGCTGTTATTATAGCGCGCTGCCGCGCTTCACGCAAGAAAAAAGCATAGAATTGAGAAACGCGCTTATCTATATTGATTTATGAGCGCGGCTGAGCACCCGCCTATTATGCGCGGTGCAGCACATGGGAATTCATTTCTGCGTCGCAATTCACGGATGGACGCGGCGGTGGACAAAAACCGCGGACATTCTCCTTGCCCGGCGGGCGGATTCGTGCGATAATAAAAGCCGTGCGGGGTATACTGGAAACAGAGTTGGCCCGGCTGACGAACGAATGCCGCCGGGCGTTTAAAGGAGCCAGAGATTTTGAAGCTGTTCGATTCAAGAGATGAGAGATACCGTTCCCCCTTCGGCGCCGTCAGGGCGGGCGCCGCCGTTTTTTTTCGCGTCTGCCTGCCCCGGGAGCTGGGCTGCACCGGCTGCCGCCTGCGGATTTTGCCCGATGGAGGGACATTGCGCCGGGACGATATGTTCTGGGCCGGTATGGAGGGGGCGGACAGGGAATGGTGGGATTGCCACTATACCCCGGAGGAACCCTCTCTCCAGTTTTACGCCTTTGAAATGGATACCAGGGCGGGTGTCCGCTTTCTTGTCCGGCTGCCCGACGGGACGGCGGAACTGTCCCCCTGGCCCGGGGACATGTGGCAGCTCACTTGCTATGACCCGGCCTATGAGACGCCCGATTGGCTGGCTGGGGGAATTATGTATCAGATTTTTCCCGACCGTTTTGCCCGCTCAGGAGAGCGGAAGGCCAAGGTGCCGGCCGACCGGATTCTCCGGGAGGATTGGGGCGCGCAGCCCGTCTGGCGGCCGGATGAAATGGGTGAAATCCGCAATAACGACTATTTCCAGGGAGATCTCAAAGGCATCGAGAGCCGTCTGGACCGTCTGGCCGAGCTGGGTGTCACCTGCCTGTACCTCAATCCGATTTTTGAGGCCCATTCCAACCATCGTTACGACACGGCGGACTACACGGCCATTGACCCCCTGCTGGGGACGGAGGAGGATTTCCGGTCTCTGACCCGCACCGCCGCAGAGCTGGGTATCCGGGTCATTCTGGACGGGGTGTTCAGCCATACCGGCGCGGTCAGCGTCTATTTTAACCGGGAGGGACGGTATCCCGGAGGACAGGGGGCCTATCAATCCCTGTCCTCCCCTTGGTCGGGCTGGTATCGCTTCACCCGCTGGCCCCAGGAATACGCGGGTTGGTGGGGTTTCGTTACCCTGCCCGAGGTGGATAAGCACAATCCCGGCTTTATGGAATTCATCAATGGGGAGAAGGGCGTCGTCCGGCGCTGGCTGAGGGACGGCGCATCCGGCTGGCGGCTGGATGTCGCCGATGAGCTGCCGGACGAATTTCTAGACCGTCTGCGGCAGGCCGTCAAGGCCGAGAAGCCCGACGGCTTGATTTTGGGTGAGGTGTGGGAGGATGCCAGCACCAAGGAGAGCTATGGCCATCGCCGGCGGTATCTGCTGGGCCGTCAGCTGGATAGTGTGATGAATTATCCCTTTTATAACGCGATTCTGGATTTCCTCCGGGATGGCGGCGGACAGGGTTTCATCAACCGGGTCATGGATATTGTGGAACATTATCCGCCTCCGGCGCTGCGGCTGCTAATGAATCATATCGGCACCCACGACACCCCACGGGCCTTGACTGCTCTGGCCGGTGAGCCGGCGGGAGGCCGGGAACGGGAATGGCAGGCCGCTCAGAGGCTCTCCCCCGCGCAAAGGGAGCGGGGCCTGCGTCTGCTCCGTCTGGCCACAGCTCTTCAATATTGTCTGCCCGGCGTGCCCTGTATTTATTATGGGGACGAGGCGGGAACGGAGGGCTACCGGGATCCCTTCAACCGGGGCTGCTATCCCTGGGGGACGGAGGACAAGACGCTGCTCACCTGGTACCATCGTCTGGGACGGCTGCGGCATATCTGCCCCGCTCTGCGGGAAGGCGGGTTCCGCCCTCTCTCCGCGCAGGGAAATGTGGTGGGCTTCGAGCGATACGGGGACGGGTCCCGTCTGCTCTGCGCCGTCAACCGCGGCGAGGAGCAAGGTGTGCTGTCTCTCCCCGACGATTGGCGCGGCCGGACGGTCAACCTGGGCGGCGGGTGGACGGAGGGGACGCTGCTTCGCCTCCCGCCTCTGGAATGCGCGATGCTGGTGGACAACGGAGAGGGCTGAAACAGAGCTTCCCGGCCGATATAAAGATTTCAAAGACAAAATTGGTTTTCAGCATAGGGGATTTTTGGAAATCCATTGAAAATTGCAGCGGTCCGGATTATAATCAACAGTATAAGCGGATGACCGCTGTCCTACATAATCGGAGGGATTTGTCATGGAAAAAGGAAGATTCGGTATTTATCTGTGGTTTTATGCCGTGCTGGCGTTCATTCTGGCGTTTCTGGGCCAGATCCTGCTGTGCGGCCTCCTGCTGGGCTTCGTGATTGTGGCGGAGAAGAACGAATGGCTGACCAGACAGGCCATGCAAGCCTTCTTCCTCTCGATTTTTGCGTCCATCGTGGGCCGGATCCTCGATATTCTCAACGTCTTCCAGCGGATTCCGATCATCGGGACCGTCTTTGGCGTGATTTTTGGCGCGATTACAAGTCTGGTGTCTCTGCTGGTGCTCATTATCGTCATTGTCTCCCTCTTCAAGGTGGCGAAAGGGCAGGACGCCGGCGTGCCTCTGCTTTCCAAGCTGGCCAACCGGGCCTATGGCCTTGTGGAACAGAGGGTATACACCCAGGCGCCTCCGGCGTCTTACAATCAGGCGAATCAGCCTGCCGGCACGTATCCGAATTACGCACAGCCCCAGGCACCGGTACAGCCTGCCCAGCAAATCCAACAGCCCCCTGCCCAGACACAAGAGCCGCCCAAGCAATAGGATATGCTGTAAAAGGGGCCGTCTCCGGCGAACCAACGCGGGACGGCCCCTTTGTAGTACCTGGACGCGGGAGCGTATAGACAAACGATAATCAATATAACTCGACTATAAATCATAAAAGCGCATGTTTTCAGTTATTGACATTTGACGGCTAAAATGTTATTTTGTTAAAAATTATTGTCACAATTCCGGGATGGTTTAGTTGAGAATCTACAATCAGCTTTTTGGCGTATATAGAGTTTCACGCAAAATGCTCCGGAAAGTTTTGGACGCTGCATGATTCAAGCGTATTAAGATGATTTACAACATCAAATTGTTAGGAGTGCCAATTGAATTATGAAAAAACTGATTCCAAGCATCGTTCTCAGCATTCTTTCCTATCCTATATCATTGGGACTCGATTGGATAAGTTATTTGGTATTCCGCAACGTTGTTCTGAGTGAATCCATGCTTCCTTGTTTGGTTATCTCTCTGAACACCATTTCGCTGATAATTGCCCTGTATTTTCTGCTCGGCGAAAAAAAGACCAAGGAGTAGGCTATTAAGTATAAAAAAGGAAGAGGATGAGATTCGACCAATCTTGTCCTTTTCCTTTTGCTCTATGATTATTTACATGCAGAATACATGTCGGCCTATCGTGGCGATAATCGGGCGGGAACGAATCCATTTGTTGGTGGCGGTTTTGGGATTGTAGTAGTAAATCGCACCGCCGGCGGGATCCAATCCATTGAGAGCGTCCTGGGCTGCGCGATAGGCGCTTTCCGCCACCGGCTGGTTGAACTGTCCGTCATTAAGACAGGAGAAAGCGCCGTTCTGATAAATAACGCCCGAGATGGTGTCCGGGAAGGAAGGGTGCTCTACCCGGTTGAGGACCACTGCCCCCACCGCCACCTGGCCGGAGTAGGGCTCTCCTCGCGCCTCTGCGGAAATCAGGCGGGCCAGAAGCGCGTAGTCGCTTTGCGTGTATTGACCCGAACCGGAGGAGCCGCCGGCGCTTCCGGAGCCTGAGGAGGTGCTGTAAATCCCCATGGCCTTCAAGGTGGCGGGGCCGGCGATGCCGTCGGCGGTCAGGCCGTTTTTCTTTTGGAACCAGATGACGGCGGCCTGGGTTTTCGGGCCATAGATGCCGTCGATTTTATCGTTGAAATAGCCCCAATTTTTCAGCTTGGTCTGAATTTGCTTTACCTCGCTGCCCGATGATCCCAGCTTGGACAGCGTTTCCTGCGCGCTGTTGGAGGGAAAGAGGGCGATAATGAAGAGGTTGAGTACCACGATGGCGACAATTTGCAGGACGCGGCGGGGACTGCGGATAGCCGGTGCATTCAGAGTGAGCGGTCGCATGACGATTCCTCCCAAACGGGTTGACAGATGAAATTGCTGCTTTTATGCATTTATTTTGTACGGCATTGTGAGGTTTATCCGGGAAAAATTTGCCGCTGTGGAGGAATACATCCCTAAAAATGAAATAGAATAGAAAAAATCGAATATTTTCAAAAATAGGGGTTGACAAAGGGAAGATGAGGTGATATGATAGCAAAGCGCTCTTCGGGAGGCAGGTGCAGACCGGCCGGCCGGAGAGGGCAAAAAGGCAGGGAAATCAAGGGCTGAGAGGTCGTTGAGTACCATGCTGGGGACCTTGAAAATTAAACAACGCAGAGAGAAAGCGAAACCCGTTAAAGAGCGCCGAAAGGCGCCGTCCCGGTGGA
>CAKTXU010000023.1 GCA_934630995.1 uncultured Eubacteriales bacterium | reverse complement strand
TCGCCAGCCTGAAGGCGCGGGAGGACAGGTGCGTCGCGGCGATAAAGGAAGCCTATTACGATGAGGCGACCGGCAGCTTCTGCGGCGGCGCCCGCGGGGCGGACGCCTTTGCCGTGGATCTCGGCCTGGGAGATGCGCGGACGCTTCAGGGTCTGGTGGATCGATACAGGGGCAAGGACAGCCTGGATACCGGCATTTTCGCCACGGATATTCTGGTGGATCTCCTGTTCAGACACGGACAGGGGGAATTGGCCCGCCGGCTGATCGGCACCTCCGTCAAGCCTATGCGGGACTGCGGAAACGGAACGCTGTGGGAGACCTGGACGGGGATGTATTCCCACAACCATCCCATGTACGGCGCTATGGTGCGGTCCCTGTTTACCCATGTGCTGGGCATCCGGCAGAAGCCGGGGAGCACCGGATTTGAACAGGTGGAAATCGCACCGGCGGATATTCCGGGCCTCGACTGGGCCGAGGGACATATCACTGTCCCCCGCGGACGGATTGCCGTCCGGTACCGCCGGGAGAAGGATGGGCGCCTCAGGGTAGAGAGCGAGATGTCGTGATATATCGTTTTATATGCTAAGGCGCTGTTGCCAAAAAGGGGTTGACGCATTTTGCAATGATGCGTCAACCCCTTTTATATATAGCTGCGGGATTATGGTGCCTCGAGCAGCCGTCCGCCGTTCCAGTGCAGGCCGCGATACCATTCCTCCGGCACCGGCTTCTTGTCCATAAACAGCTGCGGCTCCCGTGCCAGGAAGAGGCCGGTCAGCTCCGCCATACCGGCCGCGTCGCACAGCACGCATCGCGCGCTGCCGAACCGCCCCTCCACGGCAATGCCGGTGGCGAGAAAGGGTCGCTCCATCTTGTCGTACTGCTCAGAGATATCGATACCGCCGCAGTCATGCCGATAGCTGGGGCGATCCATCACCCGCCCGTCCGGCAGCTTGACGCGCAGCGCCTGCGGAGCGGCGCTCAGTCGGCCGGGGATATGATGCCACTCCTCCACCCCATGCAGAAAGGTGTTGCGCGACAACGGGCAGCCCAGAAAAAGTATCCGCGCCCTCCGATCCACGAGCCGCCCCCAGCAGCCGTTGCGCGGACAGGGCGTGGAGCAGCATTCCTCCCCCGCGGTATAGGCGGCGGCGTCCCGTCCGAAGGCGGCAACCGAGTGAGTGGGATGCAGCGAACGCACCACGCCCGGGCGCAGCCGGAACAGATTGGTCAGCAGGCCTACACAGGACGGCTCGGTGAGCGGATCAAACAGGGGATGCTCCGGCCCGATCTGCGCCCAGGTGTGCGTCGGAAAAAGCAGAAGGCCCTCCTCGCGGAAATACTCCATCCACGCGTCCAGAACGGTTTCGGCACCGCCCTCCACCGGGCCGACAGCTTTCATGGAGGAATGGATCAGCAGGGTTTCATCGGGGCGCAGGCCCAGCGCGCGGATATGCGCGGTCAGCTGTGTTTTTGTATACATCGGCATTGCCCACTTTCAGTTTATCAATGGTATTATAAAGAGAACATGCAAATAACACAAGAGGAGATTCCCGGAAGAATCTCCTCTTGTGTTATCGTGGGGTTATCCCTTGCTTTGCTTGAGCAGCTCGGCCATTACATCCGGCCGGACGAAGACATACCGGGAGCCCAGGGTGTTCTGGGTGTAAACCAGGGCCTCGGAGTCGTTCATACAGTAGTTTCCCAGGACAAAGACGTTGAGGAAGTTCATGGATTTGGAGGCGTTGCGGATGCCGTCGACCAGGACGCCGCCGTCCTTGTCCGCCTCATAGGTGGCGGCGGCGGAGCCGACCACGGTGCGGAAGACCGCCACGTCGCCCACCAGATAGGCGTTGCCGTTTTTGGTCAGGCCGTTGGGTTCGCCGTTGTAGCCGGTGTACATGGCCGTCAGAGTGGGGATGGCCTTCGCGTACTTGGCGATGGTCTCGTCCGTAATGGTGTAGGAGACGTCGAAGGCCCGCAGAACGGTGGTATCCGTCTTCTCCATGACATAACGGGTCAGGGCCAGATAATCGTCGAACAGCGTTTCCTGCGCCGCCTTGGAGAAGCGCACGCCATAGGTGTCGGGCCCGTAGATGTCGCCGATGCCGCAGCCGTCCATGTACCAGTAATCGGTTTCGGTGGCGTTGTCGTAATACCATTCAATGGAGGCTTTGCAGAGGTAATACGCCATACCCGGCATGCTCCAGCCCTGGGCGACCTCCTTACGGGAATCGTGCCGATAGCTCACCCGCCAGAGATTGTACCACCAGCTGGAATTTTCGCCCTCGGACAGGGTGAAGGAGGCATAGGTTTTGCCGCTGTCGTAGGAGACGGGTGCCGCCTCCTTTTGCTTGAGCTCCCCATCGATTTCCAGGCCGGACATGATGCTGATATTATCGTTGCTGAAGGCGTAGCAGAAGAACTTGCCGAAATCCGCGCAAGCACGGAAGAGCGCGTCTTCGTCAAGACAGGAATTGGTGGGATTCTCTCCGTTGCGGGAGGCTATCCCCAGGACGGGCGTATTGGCGGGGGTGGCGGCCAGCAGGTCCATATAGAAGTAATAATCCTCCAGGGTGACCACATCGGTGCTGGCGAAGCAGAATACCTTGTTCTGTATCAGGTAGTCCCGCACGCTGTGGGTGGTGTGGACGGTGCCGTCGCAGGTGATGTGGGCTATCATTGAATGGTTGCACTGATCCCAGAAATTGTCGTAAAGCCATTTGTAGGCGTCAATGGAACTTTCCCAGCGGTTCTGGGTGTCGATGAGGACCTCTTTGCCGATGGCGGAGGACAGGCGCTTGTAGGTATCCGGCGTCATATAGACGCCGTCCATCACGCCCGCGAGGGTGCTGACGACGTTGGGCATGTAGCCCGCCACGCGGGCGTAATAGGCCTTGCCCAGGATGACGCCCTTGTAGTAATCCTTGAATTCCACCAGCAGGTCGTCCACCGATTTATCCCAAACCAGGGTGCGCCCCTTGGCCTCCAGCAGCTCATACCAGGCGGAGTTTCCGCCCGGACCGCCGCCGTAGGTGCCGTAATCCACATAAATCCGCGGGGTGTCGCGGTTGACCAGGCCTTGCAGGCAGGCCAGCGTCAGCTGGGTGTTCCGATCGAGATCGGCGGTCTTTACACAGTAGATCACATCCGCCGGTTTATCCGACACCGGAAGCACGGCTTCGCCGTTGCTGTTGCTCTCGGCCGGATCCTCATAGGTCCAGCTCCGGGATGGAAGATCGATGGCGCAAACGCTGATGGCGGTGATGTACGCCTTGGTGCCCTCAAAGAAAAAGCCCGCTTTTCCACCGCCTAACTGCGGATCGGTGGTGTTGTTCAGGACCCGTTCCCCGTACACCCGGCCGTCGCAGTAATAGATGAGCCGGTTCTGACTGGGATGTACGTCCACCCGCACCCGCACCTGGGAGGCGGGCTTGTAATTCATGAAGGCGCGCAAGGGATTGCCGCCCTCGCCGGGCAGCATCAGCAGCATGCCGCCGGCATCGAAGGAGAATTTAATTTCCGCGGATTTTCCGCTGTTGCCGCGTCTGCCGCCCTCCACGGTGAGGCCGAAGCGGTAATCGCCCGCGGCCTCCACCTTCAGCGTCATCTCAATGGCGTAGCTTTGCCCGTCGGCGGAGGTATCCAGCTTGTTATACTTGGCGTAGCAGGAGCGTTCCACGATAAAAGCGTTGTCCTCAGCCCGCAGATTGCCGGACACGTCCCAGTCCCCCGCGTTGAAGCCCACCGAAGGCAAATGCTCCATCAGCGTTTTGCCGGTGGACGGGACGAAGCCGGAGAGGCTCTCCGCCGGCTTGCCCGGAGAGGACGGATCGGGCTGCGTGGCGTAGTGGGAATAGGTTTCGCTGGGCTCCACTACCTTATAGCCGTCCTTATCCGTTGTGACATTGGCTGAGCTGCCGGGGGCGGAGGTGTCCACCGGCAATGAGGAATCGGGCTTATACAAAAAAGCAAAGGCGGTACCCAGGCAGATGAGCAGGAAGAGAACCGCGGTGATAACGGCCGTCAGAGCGAGGCTCTGCTTTTTGGACAGGGACACGTGCATCACTCCTTGTGTGTTTTGTATTATGTATGCATTTATATTGTACTACTTTTATATTATAAATGATTTTTCGCGCCACTGCAATTGGCGAGAAACCCAGTTAATGAAACCATAAATTGTATAAAATATATATAATCATCTCTTTTGTATTCTGTTTTATGCTCCAAAACGGCGGTGAAAGTTCTTCCGAGACCGATTTTGTATTATTAATTACCCATTGGATTTACCCTATGAAAATGTGCTGTGACAGGAAATGTTGGGAGAACCCCCCAATTTATTCCTTTATACCCCTAAATAAGCGGATGAATTGTTATATGAATTTATGAAAAATTTCTATTGTATCCTTGACAAGCGGGTTTAATTGTGCTATTTTTAAGATACAATAATTTGCGGAAAGGGGTTATTCAGCAGTGAAAAAAACATGGAGCAAGATTCTTTGCGCGGTTTTGGCCTGCGGGGCTGTTTTCGCCACAACGGCAGCCGCGGAGGGAACGGAGCAGGAAAAGGTTACCTCCTATGGCGGCAAAGTCGTCTATGACTTTGCAAGCATCGCCTCTCAGGAAGACTGGGCCGCCTCTCTGGAAGAGTGGGGAGACAATGTCAAGATGAGCGCCGCCGGCAAGGTATGGTGGTGGGGGGATCAAAAGGGCATCGGCATCGACAAGGGGGAATCAATCACCTTTAAATTCGATTTGCCCGACGACGCCACCGAGGCGTATCTGCAAAGCGTCGGCTGCTGTCTGGCTGATCAAAACCGAAAGGCTTCCTTCTATATTTCCAAGGACGGCACGAACTTCACCAAGATGGGCACGGACGGCACTTTTGTCCCGTGGTGCAATGTGGACATCAGTTCCTATCTGGAGGATAACGCACCCAACACGATCTATATCAAGCTGGCGGGTGAAAATGTCTCCAGCGGTCATGACGCCGTCCAGTTTTTCCTGCAGGTGGCATACAGCGGCTGCGCCGCGCCGCAGACCAGCCATCCGAAGCTGGATACGGAAAAGGACGACTACAAGCAGGTGGAGAAGTACCTCTTCACCGCCACCGACGGCAATGTGGATCTGGCCGCCAATATGTTCACCGACGGCAAGCTGAACTTATGGGGCGGGCTGGAGCCGCTGGACGCGGCCAAAACCCTCATTACGGACTACGGCTACAAATATGAGAGCTTCGGCTCCATCGCCCCATGGGCCAGCCCGAACGCGGTTTTCTTCTTTGACGGCGGTCTTATCGCCCATCAGCCCGCGGCCACCGGCGGCAACTCTTTTATCTTCGAGGTACCTGTCAAGGCGGCTATGCAGATAGCGGAGCTTCGGCTGAATATGGCCGGCACCTTTGACGTCGGCGTGTCCCTGGACGGCAAGAGCTGGTCCACACGGGCGTTCACCGTCAAACCGACGGACGCGACCCAGGCGATTGATATCACCGATCTGCTGGACGGCACGGACAAGACCGTCTATGTCAGGGTTGCGCAGCAGGATATCGCCATCGACAGCGCCGTCCTGCGGGCGGCCTCCCTGTATTGGGAGGAGGGCGCCGTTCTGGTTCCCGCAGAGACCACGACCACCACGGCCACCAAGGGCAGCCCCTCCACCGGCGGAGCGGCTCCCATCGCTGTAATTCCCGTGGTTCTTCTGGCGGCTGCGGCCACCGGCGCCGCGCTTCTCTGCCGCAAAAAGAAATAACTTGGTTCTGGTGAATGGCAGGGGCGTGTCCCTTCGGGGGCGCGCCCCTGGCTTTTGGGAGCATCCCCTTTGCGGAAAGGGCCCGGCGGACATCGGACCTTTTCCGCAAGGGGGCGCCTGTTCCGCTGGGGTCAGGCCCCTATTGATAAACTGCCTGCGAGGTGTGGGATATATGAATGAAGAAAACAAATCGTATTTGCTGCGGGATAATCAGATCCTGCCTGTTTCCGCGTTCTCCGGGGACTGCACGGTGGAATTCCGCTTCGAGGTTCTTCAGGCGGAAACCTACAGGCTGGGGCTTCTTTTGGAAAACACCGGGGACGGCAAACCCTTGCGGTTCTGCACCACTCATGAAGGCTTGCTGCTGCTGGTTCATGGGAAGGAGAAATTCCTGATGCGGGCCTTTCCCGGTCTGCACCAGAAGGAACCGAATACCCTGCGGCTGGATATCTATCCCGGCAGGAGGCTGGTGCGCTATCATGTCAACGGCGGCTTCTATGGGGAAAGGGAACTGGCCCATCCCACCGATCCGGTTCTGACCGGCGGGAAGGTCTCCCTGTTCATTGAGGGGAAGGCGGAGATACGGGTGACAGACGTGTCCTGCCGGGAGGCTGCGCCGCCTCACCGCGCCTATACGCTGCCCACGCCGCCGTCGGAGCCGACGGCGTTCGACACCCTGTTCCCCCGGTCGGTCCGGCCAGGACAGGAGGTGTATCTGCTGAACGCCGGGGAGCTGTCCCTGGAGGAATATATGACCGCCCTCACTTTGCACGGGTTGGTGAACCGCCGCGTTCCCCGTTTGTATGTGCATACGGGCCGGTATAACGGCCGGGGCATGGAGGGCTACTCCACCCGCTGGTACACCCTGCTGGAGGAAAAGGGGCGGACCCTGACACCCTGTACCCTCAACGAGGCGCTGGAGCGGTTTTCCGACTGCTATCAGGGGCTTATTCTGGGAGAGCTGCGCCCCGCGGGGGAGACCAGCTTCCAGATGAACCTCATCACCATGCTGGCGGGGGTGGAGGATCGGATTTACGTCAGCCGGGAGCGGGCCGCGGAAATGGACGCGAGGCTGGATCGGCTGGATATCGACGGGCGCTGGACATCGGATGTGGAGGCCTACCGCTGGGCAAAGGAAAACCTATGGCCCCGCTGCCATCAGGGTATCCTGTGCCATATGTACGGGGACTGTGATTTGCATTTCACCGAGCCCAGCCGGGATTACCTGGTGCAGCATAAAATATTTGTCTTCAACAGCTCCGGCGTGAAGACGGAGGACGATTATTATTTCTATTTCGACCTGCTGGCGCTCACCCCGCCCAACACGCCGGTGCTGGGCATCGCCTGCCGCAACGGGGAAAGCATTCACGACGGCGTGCTGGATGAGGACGCCCTTTTCCGCGCCTGCGCGGAGCTGGGGAAATTCTTTGTCTACACCTTCAGCGTGGACAATATGAGCGTGCTGTCGGGGCTGGAGACGGGTGAGCTGCGGCAGAAGCCCTGTCCCCCCGTGGCGCTGGACAGGCAGAAGGCCTATGTCAGCTTCCTCCTCAGCGAAGGGGAGAATTACGCCTGGGCCTATCATCTGTGGGGAGAGAACTACTGGCATCCCTCCAGGGAAGGGGTCGGCAAGGCCTGGAGCACTGCCGGCGCCATGCTGTTCCTGGCTCCCGCAGTGCTGGAATGGTACTATGAAAACGCCAGCCCATGGGATGCCTGGTATCTGGACGGCAACGGCATCGGGGACATGTACAACCCCGATATCTATGCCCTGCGGCTGCCGGAGGCTCAGAGGAAACCGGCCTTCGACGACTATCTGCGGCTGACCCGGGAGATGATGAGGCGGGCCGATCTGTCGGTCATCCGCCTGTTCGACGCCACCTATTCTGTCACCGACGACAGCGTCCGCGCCTATATCAAGGCCATTCCGGAGATACAGGCGGTGTTCACCGGCTACAACAGCGAGCCGGATATGGAGCGGTTCCCCGCCTCCGAGTACCTTCTGGACGGGGTGCCGGTTTTCCGCACCCGCGTCGTCAGCCAGACGCCCACCTATGCCCCGGAGAAGGACGGGCAGGTGTTGCTGGACGGCATCCTGCGGGAGATAGAGAAGGACGGCCGCCCGGCCTTTATCAACGTGTTTGTGCTGGGCAATTACATGCTGGAAAACGGTTCCATGGTATTGCAGTATGTCCAGGAGCATCTGCCGGAGGGCTGCGCCGTTCTCCGCCCGGAGCAGCTTGCCGCCGTATTTCGTGAATACTGTTCGGAGGGCGGCAGATAGTTTTGATAGGAGTGATATCGATGCCGTATGATCCGGCCGTCTGTTCGCTATCCGTCCCGCGCCTGAGCCGGGGACAGCTTTACCACCGTCTCCGGTTGATTCGGCGCCGTCTGCAGTCCTTTCCGCTGGATTCCGCCGATTTTGTGATGATGGATCTGGAGCGCCCGGATGCAAGCACGCGGATGGCGGACTGGTGCACGGGGGATTTGACCGGCCGTATCCTGGAATTTCTGTGCTGTGCGCAGGGCGTGGATGGTGTCGAAGCGGATTTTTCCGGGCTTTTTGAACGGATTCTTCGCACAAAAACCGCCTGCGGCCTGTATGGGCGGTATGGCGATACGCCGGGGAAAAAGGGGCACGAGGAGTTCCCAGCCTCCGGCGCGAACAAGCTGTTCTGGGCGATGATGCGGGCTTATGAGCTGTCGGGGGACGCCCGCGCCCTGGAAGCCGCCAGGGATATCGGGGACTATCTGATAGCCCACGCCTCCCAACTGCTGTCCTTTGGAGATTCCCATACGCCGGTGCCGTTGTACTTTTGGGTTACGGAACCGTTTGCAAGGCTGTATCACGCCACCGGCGAGAAGAAATACCTGGATATGCTCTCTCGTCTGCGCGCCCACATCGGTCCCTTTGAGCGGTCCCATTCCCACGGCCTCCTCAGTACCCTGCGCGGGCTGCAAACCGCGGCGATGCTGACCGGGGACATGGAGTGGAACGAATTGCCGGAACGTCTGCGCAGGCAGATTATCGAACGGGATTATGTGCTGCCGGATGGAGATATCTGCGAATATTTCCCGCGCTCCGGCCGGAATGAGGGCTGCTCGATAGCGGATTGGCTGATGCTCAATCTGAATGCGGGGTATCTGACCGGTGATGACGACGCCTATGAGCGGGCGGAGCATATCCTGTACAACGCGCTTTCCTTCAATCAGATTGTGACCGGAGGCCTGGGGCATCGGGCCATAGTGCCGGAGGGCTACGGCTCCCGTGAGTTTGAGGAGGCGTGGTGGTGCTGTACCGAGAACGGCGGCGTGGCCATGACGGAATACGCGAGGCACGCGGTCACCAGACGGGGGAATACGATCCGCGTCAATCTGTTGGTACCGGGGACCTTCCGTTTGCCGGTTCCGGACGGAGAAGTGTGTGTGCGGATTTCAACCGTATGGCCGCAAAAGCCGGAGGCGGTCATCGCCGTGACGGGCTTGCCGGAGGAGATGACGCTGACAATCCGCGTGCCCTCCTGCATCAAAAGCCCTCATATTGAAGAGCGGCGGCAGGGCGGTTGCGGCACCTGGAGGCTGAGCGGAAAAATGGGCTATTCCCTGGTTCCGTGGAACAGCCGCTATCCGGGGGACGCGGCCGTAACGGGAAAAAGCTGCCTGATGTATGGGCCGTTGATTCTGGCACCTTCCTGCTACACATGGGAGGGCCATGCCTTTGACAACGCCTCCAGCACGGTGCCGGAGGGCTATATACCCGCACAGTTTCCCACGAGGGATTGCAGCATTGTCGCGCCGGCTTTCGACGAGGACGGCTTCCGGCGTTTCTCCCATGAGCCCTTTCCCGACTGGTGCTATTTTGAAGAAGGTCCCGATTCCCGAACCGGCGTGGGAGAGGTTTCCGCCCATGTGACCCTGCAGTTCCCGGACGGCAGCAGGCAGCCGTGTCATTTCTGGCCGTTATGCTACAGCACGTCCACCCTTTGCTTCAACGATGTCCCCATTCTCTTCGGCGTACTGGATGAGCTTGCCGGGACCGCCAGTGCCGATTGAAAGGGTGAATCGTCCATGCTGCTGACAAACGCCCGGGTGCTGAACCGGGATTTTTCGCCGGAGCGGCGGGATCTGCGGATCGAGGGGGAGCGTTTCGCGCCTCTCTCCGGATCCGGAAAGGCGGAGGAACGGCTGGATCTCCCCGGCTGTCTGGTGGTCCCGGGACTGGTGGATATCCATATCCACGGCTTCATGGGCTGCAATGTGCTGGACGCCTCCGAAGAGGCGCTGGAGAAACTGTGTCTGCGGCTGGCCGGACGGGGCGTCACCTCCTTTGTCCCCACCCTGGCTGCGGCCGAACCGGAGACGACCTTGGCCGCTATCGCGCGTCTGCGGCGGCTGGCCGAGCGGGGAACCGCCGGCGCAGCCATCCGGGGACTATACTTGGAGGGTCCCTTCGTCTCCCCGCGGAAGAGCGGGGCTCTGCGGAAGGATTGCCTGCGGCCGCCGGATACCGGGCTTCTGGAGGAATACGCGGACCGCGCGGGCGGCTGGCTGAAAATCGTGGCCGCTGCGCCGGAGCTGCCGGGGGCGGAGGGACTCATCCGGGTCTGCGCCGCCCGGGGGATTGTGGCGGCGATTGCCCACACCGAGGCGGATTATGAACAGGCGACGGCGGCTTTTTCCTGGGGGGCCTCCCATGTCACCCATCTGTACAACGCCATGCCGCCCTGCCTGCACCGCGCCCCCGGCGTCGTCGGCGCCGCGGGAGACAGCGAGGCTACGGCGGAGATCGTCTGTGACGGCTTTCACGTTCACCCGGCGGTGATCCGCCAGGCCTATGCCCGGTTGGGCGGGGAACGGCTGATCCTTGTCAGCGACAATGTGATGATGGCCGGGCTGCCCGACGGCGCGTATGTCATGGATGGGGTGAAGAGCGTTATCCGGGACGGCGCCAGCCGCCTGGAGGACGGCACGATTAACGGCGGCACCCATGATCTGTTCTATTGTGTGAAACAGGCCCTGTCCTTCGGCATACCGCCGCAGGCTGCTTGGAAGATGGCCTCCCTGACGCCGGCGGGGCGGATCGGCGCCGCCGGGGAAATCGGCACGCTGGAGGTGGGAAAGCGGGCCGACTGCCTGGTGCTGGGCGAGGACGGCGGGCTGCGGCTTGTCTTCGCCGGCGGCCGGAAAATAGAAGTAGGGTGAAGGTAATCGTTTTTTATTTCCTCCCCGGAAAAGGGGTAGGCGCGTCATTTTACAATGATGCGCCTACCCCCTAAACCCCTAAAACCGCTTGCGGGCCATGAAACAGTGGCCCGCATTTCACGTTCCTATATTTATACATTGTGCAACAGCCGATCCAGAGCTATCTGTTCATCTCCTGATACACAAAGCAATCCGTCACATGGTCGCTCACCATGCCGGAGGCTTGCATGAATGCATAAATGAGTGTTGAGCCGACAAACCGAAATCCCCTTTTTTTCAAATTCTTGCTGATTTGGTCCGAGAGAGGTATCGTAGCCGGTATATCCTCCATTTTCTCCGGGTGATTTATAATCGGCTTACCATCCACATATGCCCATATGAAATTATCA
>CAKTXU010000022.1 GCA_934630995.1 uncultured Eubacteriales bacterium | reverse complement strand
AATGCCAATACAGATAAAGCAAGACGACAGCGAGCTGATGACGCATATTCTCATCGGTTTTTCCTTTGCCCAGCTAGTGCTGGGGCTGATCCTGTACATTCCCTATGCCATTAATCTCTGGCTGGTGATCGGCCTGGGCGTGCTGCTGGTGATGGGAGCCGTTCTGACCTATATGTTCTGGGAGGAGAAGAAGGGAATCCGGGTGCTCATCCGCTGCCTGAATTATGCGGTTGTCGCAGTGGTGGTCGTCACCCTGGCGGTTACCGTTGTCCTTACGCTGGTGCAGAACATAGAAATCATGCAAAAAGAAGATTACGAATATTTCTGGAGCTCAATGATGGCCATTATTTGCCTGTTCCTGCAGGCGGTATTGCTTTTTGTCCTGCCGTCCATGGCGCTAGCGGCTACCCGGGGATACCTGCTGGATTTGGTGATGCTGCGTATAATTGCCGTCGCAGAGCTGCTGATTGCCGGGGCAACAATCCTCGTTCAGCGGAATACCACGATGATGGCCTTGATTGTGGACAACATCTGGTTTACCATGTTCTTCTGTCTCATCTGTATGACAACGGCTGTCACTTCGTTTGTCATCCATCCCATTCAGTGGCGGCCTAAGGCATTGGTAAAAATCCAAACGCGGATGGAGCAGGTCCGGTCTAAAAAGAGTTAAGCTGCACGCGAAACGGGCACAAGCCGTGCCCCCCAAATTGGTACGCCCGGCTTGGCCGATAAAAGAGCCGCCCTTTCCAGAGGGCGGCTCAGCTGTTTTGATTGTTCTAGGCCTGCAGCCGGTTTTCCGCATTGCGGAGCAGATTGAACAGGGAAGAGGCGAACATGGGATATTGCCGTGTGATTTCATCAGGCAGTATGGAGGGCGCCTTTTCCTTATCCAGCCCCTCCTCGCCGTCCACCGTATGTCCCTCGGTCAGCTGACCGATACGGGCGGCTGTTTTACCCAGCTCCCCGTTCAAGGCGGGCTGGAACATATAGCCCGGAACGGAAAACATGGCGGCCGGATTTTTGGGATTAGCGGCGTATAAAAGGCGGAAAACCGAATATACCGACAAGGTCAGATAGGCAGAAACCTCCGTTGTCAAGGCTTTATTGTTGCACCTCTGCAGCAGATCGAAAATAATATTCAGGGAATTGAGCACCAACTTTTTGTTGAGTACCGGCAGAACGCTCCCGCGGAACTGATTATCCTTGACCATGGGATCGTTGTCGGGAATCTCATCCACCGCGATGACGGCCCCCGATTTGTCGGGGGTGCGGCCCAGCAGATAATCGCAAGAGACGCTGTAATAGTCCGCCGCGCGAACCACAAAGTCCAGCCCGCATTCCCGGATCCCCTTCTCATAGTGGGAGAGCAGGGCCTGAGACACCTGCAAATCTGTGGAAGCTTTTTTCTGACTGATGCCGCGCTCTTTTCGCAGCAGGGTGAGAATTCGCGGAAAAGCCGTATTCATGAATACCCTCCAGTTCGCCGCTGGCGGCTTAAACTTATAAAAACTGCGAAAAAAAGCAACCCGGCCTGTAAATCAGACGGGTATCCTCGTGTTCCGCCGGCTTATGGCGGCCTGTATCAAAATCTATACGGAACGTTAACAATTATACTATACGGTGATACGTTTTGTAAATCGTCAAAATGTGATTTTTAGGGGGTAATTTTGATGAAATCATACAAAATACATCTAATTCGGCACGGACAGACGGAGGCCAATGAAAAGGGCCTGTATATCGGGCGGACCGATCTGCCGCTGTCGCCGGCAGGTCTTGCAGAGCTGCTGGCGCTTCGGGCCGAAAATGGATATCCCGGCGCCGCCCGCTTCTTCACCAGTCCACTCTCCCGATGCCGGCAAACGCTGGAGGTTCTATATCCCGGCTGCCGACAGGAAATAGCGGAGGGGCTGGCGGAATGCGATTTCGGGGAATGGGACGGCTGCAGCGTCCAGGAGCTGGGACGGGATGAACGCTTTCAAAAGTGGCTGTCCGGCGAGAGGCAGGAAATTCCCGGAGGAGAAAGCGCTGCCGCCTTTCAAAGCAGAGTCACCAGCGCCTTTGAGGGTATCGTGTCCGAGCTGCTTTGCAAAGGCGACACCGAGGCGGTCATTTGCACCCATGGCGGCGTGATTATGATGCTGATGGCGGCTTATGCCCTGCCGCGGGCCCAGATGCATCAGTGGACGGCGGACGGCGGACGCGGCTTTACCCTGCGGATAACGCCCGGTCTGTGGATGAGAGAGCCGGTCGCGGAAGCGATTTCCGTCATTCCCGCGGCTTCCATTTCTGAGTCATAAAAAATATCGGATGCGGTTGATAAAAGACGCTGTCAAATGTGCTGATGCATTTGACAGCGTCTTTTTTGCATACCCGGGTGATATCCATTAGTCAGGGGGAATACTGGTAGAAAGGGGGCAGGATAGTCTATGGTAAGCTGACGGTGGGTGTAAATATGGCGGGCTTGAGGTGCCGAAGATGTGAAAAGTGGTGAAAAACGAAGATATTCGGAAATATCAGAAGATAAACCCGGATAATCATGAATTCTTCGCCGGGAACGCTTCACGGAGGCGTAACCGCCACTTGAGGTTCATATGACCATGTGATATAATAACAACGAACTTAAAAAAACCAGGAATGAACTGAATGGGGGTGTGCGTATGAATACATTACCGGGTACACTTTTGCCAATGCCGGAAAATGTGGAGGACGCTTTCTCCGTACTCGATCCGGTTTTTACGGTGTCGGGCGGCGGACTGCTTTTATCCCAGATTGCGGAAATGACGGGACTGGGGCCGGCGACCATCCAAAACTGGGTCAAACGCGGCTGGGTTTCCAAGCCGGTCAGCAAAAAATACGGCCGTCTGCAGGTAGCCAGGATTCTTCTTCTCAATCTTCTGCGTCCGACCATGCAGCTGGAACAGATTGCGAACCTGCTGCAATTTGTCAATGGAAGCGTAGACGACAGGGGCGACGATATTATTTCGGAGGATCAGCTGTACAGCATGCTGTGCGCTCTTTGCCGCAAGCTGGAGCAGCGTCCCACGCTCGATCACGAGGCGATCATAACCCTCATCGGTGCGCAACTTGAGGGTTATGAGGGTCCCGTGCCCGATGCAAAATCCCGTCTGACGGAGGCGCTGGAATTGATGCTGCTGAATATTGCGGCCGCAATGCTGATGCAGCAGGCAGACATTCTTTACCGGCAGCTTTTTGGATGACGGAACGGACCCTAATTTATGTGCCGCCTGTGCGCCGAAATTTGGCGGGCACGGACCCGGGCACAGATAGAAAGGTAAGGTGCACAGTATGTGGGAATGGTGGTATGCGCTCAGCACGATTGAACAGGTTTTCTACTGCATTGCTATCCCATCGACCGTTATCCTGCTCATTCAGACAGTTTTGCTGCTGTTCGGCCTGGGTCACGGCGGCGACACGGACGTGGATCACGATGTGGGCATGGATAACGACTTTGATCACGACATGGAGCACGACGTGGGACATGACAGCGGAGCGGAGCACGTCGAGGGACTGCGCCTTTTGACGGTGCGCGGTATTATCGCCTTTCTGGCCATGAGCGGCTGGCTGGGTATCGCACTGCTGGATATGGGCGTCAACACGGTAGTGACGGTGTGCGTGTCCATCCTGGCGGGCTTCGCCGCGATGCTTCTGGTGGCTTTGTTTATGAAATTGGCCATGAATATGCAGCAGAGCGGGAACCTGGATCTTAAAAACGCCGTCGGTCAGACGGGCGAGGTGTACGTACCCATACCGGCAGAGGGAAAAGGCAAGGTGACGCTGGTTGTTCAGGAACGTTTTATGGAGCTGGACGCCATGTGCCCCGGCCAAGCCCTGAAAACCGGCCAGCAGGTTAAGGTGATGGATGTCACCGAAAGCAATACCCTCATTGTGACCCCCTTATCCTGAACGGCAGGATAGCATACACAACTAACAGAAGGAGAGTGTGGAAAATGTTAAAACCCATTCTAGCGGCAGGCGGCTTATCGCCGACGGTTCTCGTTGTCGTCGTCGTGGCGGTGATCCTGGTTTTCAGCCTGATTCTCATCATTCTGTCCCGGTTCCGCCGGTGTCCGTCGGACAAAATCATGGTCATCTATGGTAAGGTCGGGCAGAATAAGGATGGTACCGCCCGCTCGGCGAAATGTATCCACGGCGGCGCCGCCATGGTTTGGCCGGTGATGCAGGACTACGAATATATGGATTTGACCCCCATGTCCCTGAGCGTGGATTTGAAAAGCGCTTTGTCCCGGCAGAATATCCGTATCGATGTGCCCGCACGGTTCACCGTGGCGATTTCCACAGAGCCAGGAACCATGCAGAACGCCGCCGAGCGTTTGCTGGGACTGAAGGCGCAGGAGATTCAGGAGCTGGCTAAGGACATCATTTTCGGTCAGATGCGTCTGATCATCGCCACCATGCAAATCGAGGAAATCAACACCGACCGGGACAAATTCCTGGAGGCCGTATCCTCCTGCGTTGAAACCGAGCTGCGGAAAATCGGTCTGCGCCTTATCAACGTGAACGTCACCGATATCAGCGACGAGTCAGGATATATTGAGGCTCTGGGTAAGGAAGCCGCGGCAAAGGCCATCAACGAGGCCCGCATTCAGGTGGCCGAGCGGAACCGCGAGGGTTCCATCGGTGAGGCCAACGCTGTGAGGGATCAGCGTATCTCCGTGGCCGCAGCCAATGCTTCCGCTGTCAACGGCGAGAACACGTCGAAGGCGGATATCGCCAAATCCGACGCTACCCGCCGTGAGCTGGAGGCCGACGCACTGCGTCGGGCCGTGACGGCTGAGAAGCTGGCCGAGGCCAAGGCGCAGGAGGAAGCCTATGTTGCTCAGGAGATGGCCGAGAAGGCCCGTGCTTCCCGGGAACTGGCCACCCAGCAGGCCGACGTCATCGTCAACGCCCAGATTGAGAAGGAGAAAAAGGTCCTGGAAGCCGAAGCGCAGGCTGAGCAAACCCGCCGTATGGCAAAAGGTGAGGCTGACGCTATTTTCGCCAAAATGGAAGCGCAGGCCCGCGGCGTGCAGGAAATCCTGTCCAAGCAAGCCTCCGGTTTCGCCGATGTTGTCAAGGCGGCGGGCGGCGATCCGAACAGCGCCGTGCAGTTGATGCTGGTGGATAAGATTGAGGAGCTGACCAAGATTCAGGTCGAGGCCATTAAGAACCTGAACATCGACAAGGTGACGGTGTGGGACAGCATGAGCGGTGAAAACGGCACTCCCACGACGGCAAACTTCCTGTCGGGCATGCTCAAATCCATTCCGCCCCTCAGCGAAACCTTTAAAATGGCCGGTCTGAAAATCCCGGAATTTCTCGGTAAGGAAATAGGCGATGAGACGCCAAAGGGCGACACCCCCGCTGAATAATATGCATTTCGGCAGGGCGGGGTATTGAAGGATCGATACCCCGCCTTTGCTATACCCCAAAATAGGCGTTTGTCGTGATTCGGGTACTCCATTTCCCGGGAAATTACGCCCCTGAGGAATCGAGGCGAAAGCGCTTTCATGAGCGGATTGGCGGGAATGCTGGCAGAGGGGCCTTGTGGTTTTTGTTCAATATGAAAGTTGACGCATGAGGAGGCTATATAATATTTATGAAAGGAATGGACACGAGATCTATTCAGAAAATAATATCGGGACTCTATATACGCATAATCGCCCTGTCCATCACCTTTCTTTCGGTGATATCTCTGCCGCTTCTCATCATAGCCCTCTGTCCGCAGCTTTGTGACATTGTTATCATGCCGATTATTTTGGGATGGTCAGTAGCCTGGCTGATTGTCTTTCTCTATGTTTTAACCCCGTATGCAGCGGCGGAAAAGCAAATACAGGCAGCGCGGATGCTGCTGACCGACAGAATGAGATTGCCGCTGCCGCGGCAGGAGGGCTCCAGGCGGGAGGCGATTTGCCGTTCGCTGGAAAAAGACGGTTATCGACCGATGGAGAGGACTTACAAGTACCCAATTTTCGAGAAAAGGAGGCTGTTACGTCCAAGGCAGTTGTTTATCCTCTTAAATATTGATAGAGCGGACGGTCAAGCCGTGAGAGCCGCTGTACAGGAGGTTATAAAACGGCTGGAAGCTGTGGGCGGAGGCAGCTGGAGGACGATACTCTGTCTGCTGGCCGAGGAGACGGAGGAAAGCGGTCGGAAGGAGGCCAAAAACTGTATCGGCATGGAAAGGAATCTGCTGTTTCCGGCTTTGTGCGATTTAGCAAGAGACAGCGTCTATTTTTGGAATGGGAAGCTGCCGGAGCTGCTGGGAGCGGAGAAGGTCCAGAAAAAGGTGTATCTCCATCTCCTCCATCGTCCCTGGGTGAAACCGACAGAGATCCCCCGAGAGGACTGGACAACCGAACAGCGGGCCGCGGCCGATTTTCTGCAGGGTTTTCAGTGGAGAACATTTCAGCGGGAGATGCGGCAGTCTGCCAGGGAATGCAGGTATATCCTCAAAGAGATGAGGCCGGGGGAGATAAGGATTGTCGATGAAGAAAGCGGCGGTGTACTATATTATCGGCTGAAACGGAAAGGTATTGCCTTATCCTACCGGGTGGAAGATGGCAAATTTGTCTTTGACAAGGAGGAGCTCCTCTGGAATACAGGCCTTTTTAGGGAGATGCCGCCCACCCAAAAAGAAGAGATCGCTGCCGCGGTGGAAAAAGCGATGACGGAAAAGGCGCTGACCTGCTGCTGGGAGATCGAGGGGTAATGTGAAGTTGGGGGTTGACTTTTCCCGCCCGAATGCCTATAATGAATATCAAACAGAATACCTTCCTTATGAAAGACTGTGAAGGGAACAAGATGCAGGCGTCCGGCGCTCAGAGAGTCGGCGGTTGGTGTGAGCCGACGGCGGAGCCTGCGTGAATAGCTCATCCCGGAGTCGTTTCTCCGAAGCCCAATAGGGTTAGGAGGGATCGCTTGGCCGCGTTACCGGCCGCTGCCTTAAAGCCGTTTTCGCGGTGAGAGGCGGAATGAGGGGTCTGCATCCAGCCGGCCTGAATTGAGGGTGGTACCACGTGCGATTTTCGCCCGTCCCTGTGTTTCATGGGGACGGGCGTTTTGTTTTGTAAACAGCCGGCATAGCCGTGCATATCTCAACAAGGAGGTTTTGACATGAAACCGTTGTATCAGAAGTATATTCCCTTTCAGCAGATTGCGCTGCCTGATCGCCAGTGGCCGAGCCATGTCATCGATAAGGCCCCCGTCTGGTGCAGCGTCGATCTCCGGGACGGCAACCAGGCCCTGGTGGATCCGATGAATCTAAGCCAAAAGCTGGAGTTCTTCAAGGCGCTGTGCGATATGGGTTTTAAGGAGATCGAAGTAGGGTTCCCGTCCGCGTCGGAGACGGAATATGAGATTTGCCGCGAGCTTATCGAGGGCGGACATATTCCGGACGACGTCACTATCCAGGTGTTGGTGCAGGCGCGGGAGCACCTGATTCGCCGGACCTTTGACGCTATTCGGGGCGCGAAAAACGTTATCGTGCATTTTTACAATTCCACCTCCACGCTGCAGCGGAAGGTGGTCTTCAAAAAGGATATGGCGGGAATCATCGATATCGCCGTTTCCGGGGCAAAGCTCATCAGGGAGCTGACCGAGAGCTTCGAGGGGGACACCCATATCCGGTATGAATACTCCCCAGAGAGCTTTTCGGGCACCGAAATGGACAATGCCGTCGATATCTGTGCCGCCGTGCTGGACGCCCTGGGCGCAGACGCGGCTCACCCCGTTATCCTGAATTTGCCGGATACCGTGGAGATGTGCACTCCCAACACCTTTGCCGATCAGGTTGAGTATTTCATCCGTCATCTGCCCGGCAGGGAACGGGCCATTATCAGTGTCCATCCCCACAATGATCGGGGTACCGGTGTAGCGGCAGGCGAGCTGGCGCTGCTTGCCGGAGCGGAACGGGTGGAGGGCACCCTGTTCGGCAACGGCGAACGGACCGGAAATGTGGATATCGTCACCATGGGGCTGAATATGTATACGCAGGGAGTGGATCCCAGTCTTGATTTCAGCAACCTGCCCGCTTATCGCGAGCTGTTTGAGCGGTGCACCAAGATGCATATCCATGAACGTCAGCCCTATGTGGGCGAACTGGTTTTCACCGCCTTCTCCGGCTCCCACCAGGATGCCATCAACAAAGGAATGGAGTATATGCGCACCTCCGGCACCGATTACTGGGAAATCCCTTATCTGCCCATCGATCCCGCAGATGTGGGACGGCAGTATGAGCCCATCATCCGGATCAATTCCCAGTCGGGGAAGGGCGGCGCCGCTTTTGTCATGCAGACCTCCTTCGGTTACAGCCTGCCAAAGGCTATGCATCCTGAATTCGGCGCCATGGTCAAGGCCGAGTGCGACAGGAAAGGCCGGGAGCTTTCAGCGACTGAGCTGTTCGATGTTTTCCAGTCGAACTATATCGATATTCCAGAGAAGTACCAGTTGGTGGGCCATAGCATCTTTGAAGAATCGGGTAGCGCGGGCGGCTCTGTCCATTTCAAGGGCACAATCCGCTTGCATGGGCAGGATGCCGCGGTGGAGGGAACCGGAAACGGCCCCATCGATGCTTTCTTCAACGCCATCAAAGCTGTCGGTATCCGGCATTATGCCTTCCAGTCCTATCACGAGCATGCCGTCACCTCCGGCTCCGACTCCAAGGCTATCGCCTATATTGAGCTCAAGCGCCCGGACGGGAAGCCGGTTTTCGGGGTGGGAATCGAATCCAATATCAATCTGGCCTCTATCAAGGGAGTCCTGAGCGCCATCAACCGCGCCGAGCAGGAGCCGGCTGAATAGACGGTTGACAGGCAGGGCGGTCCCGGATTAAAATAAACGGGAAAATAAATCTGATAAGGTAAGGAGCAATACGGATGAAAAACTACAAGATCACCCTGCTTCGCGGGGATGGCATCGGTCCGGAAATTGTCGCCGAGGCGCTCAAGGTCATGGATGCGGCCGGAGAGAGATTTGGGTATAAAATGGCCTATACGGACGCCTTGATGGGCGGCTGTGCCATCGACGTAACCGGCGTTCCCCTGCCGCAGGAAACCATCGATTCCTGTCTGTCCTCCGACGCCGTCCTTTTGGGCGCCGTGGGGGGATACAAGTGGGACTCCCTGCCGGGCAATCTGCGCCCGGAGGCGGGCTTGCTGGGCATCCGTTCCTCGATGAAGCTATTTGCCAATCTGCGCCCGGCGAAGATTTACGGCCCGCTGAAAAGTGCCTGCCCCCTGCGGGAGGATATTGTGGGAGACAGCATGGATATCATGGTTGTCCGAGAGCTGACCGGCGGCATTTATTTCGGTGAAAGGGGCCGCAAGACCGTCGATGGGGCAGAGGCTGCCTACGATACTGAAATGTACACTGTGCCGGAGATAGAACGGATTGCCCGTGTGGCCTTCGATTCGGCCCGCAAGCGCCGCAAAAAGGTGACCAGCATCGACAAGTCGAATATCCTTGAATCCTCCCGCCTGTGGAGAGAAACGGTTATCCGGGTGGCGGCGGAATACCCGGACGTGGAGCTGAATCATCTGTATATCGACAATGCCGCCATGCAGCTGGTGCGCAATCCGAAGCAATTTGACGTCATCCTGGCTTCCAATATTTTCGGGGATATTCTGTCTGATGAGGCGTCCCAGGTGGCGGGTTCCATCGGTATGCTGGCCTCCGCGTCCCTCGGTGAGGGCAAACGTGGTCTGTTTGAGCCGATTCATGGCTCTGCACCCGACATTGCGGGCAAGGGCATAGCCAATCCTCTTGCCACTATTCTTTCCGGAGCTATGCTCCTACGGTATTCCCTGGAAGAGATACAGGCGGCCGACGCCGTAGAAAGAGCGGTAGAAAAGGTACTGGAGGACGGTCTGCGTACCCCCGATATTTACACTGAGGGTTGCACCAAGGTGGGAACCTCTCAAATGGGCGACGCCGTGGTTGCCGCATTAGAGTAAAGCTCATAGACCTTACAGGCCCCGGAAACGAAAGTTTCCGGGGCCTGTAAGGTCTGTTCAGTATCGACGGGCCTTCCCAGCCTGCAAATGGTACGCGATCCGCAGCAGGGGCTGTTCCGGCAGAAAGCGAAGGAGCTGACGGGCGATTTTCATGGAAAGGCCGGGTATAATCAGCATTTGGCGGCGGAACATGCCGGACACCGCTGTCCGAGCGACCTCGCCGCTGTCCAGTCCCTTCATACTAAAATGTACCCCTGCGACCCGGTCAAATTCGGTTTTGACCGGACCGGGACAGAGGGCGCCAATGTAAACGCAGCTTCCCTTACGGCGAATCTCCTCGTGGACAGCCTCCGTCAGGCGGAGCACATAGGCCTTCGAGGCGTAATAGCTCGCCAGAAGAGGGCCGGGAAGAAAAGCGGCGGAAGAAGAAACATTGAGGATATATCCCCGATCGCGGCGGAGAAAATCACGCAGGAACAGCTTGGTAAGGATATGCATCGCTCGGATATTGGTGTCTATCATACGCAGCTCCATGTCCAGGGAGCTCTGCGCAAAGGGACCGAAGACGCCCAGTCCCGCATTATTGATGAGAATATCGACCGGCTCATCCTTCAGCTGCGTGTGGAGCTGCCGGCAGCTTTTCTCGTCGGCCAAATCCACCGGGATTACCCTGCAGCGAGTGGGTAGCTCAGCAGCCAGCTCCTCCAGCCTGTCCCGGCGTCTCGCCGCCAAAATCAGATCGTATCCCCGCCTGCTGAGCTCCCGCGCGATATCCCGGCCGATGCCGGAGCTGGCGCCTGTGACCAATGCCGTCATGCCGCTTCTCTCCTTACTCATTTTGGATGGTAGCATCAGTATACCCAAAACCGTCGAAAAATGAAAGGCACGGAGAATTTTTTCTTACTCTTCCGGTCTGATGTCAACATTGACATGAAAAAAAGGACATGTTATGATGCAAGAGTTCCTCCCGCTGCCTCTTATAAAAATTCCTGACGGCGGGGAAGAACGGGATTTTCAGGTTGAAAGGGGATTGAATGTATGATTCGTGCTGCCGTCGTTGGATTCGGCAATATCGGCCGCGCCGTGCTTGAGGCCCTTCAGGCAAGCCCAGATTTTGAGGTGGCGGGCATCGTCAGCGGGAGCCTGGAGCCAGGCTCCCGGGGAGAGATTCCGGTAGTGAGGGATATCCACGCGCTTGAGGATGTCCAGGTGGCACTTCTCTGTACCCCCAGCCGCTCGGTGCCGGATTTGGCGGCCGCCCTTTTGGCGGAGGGATACCGCACGGTGGACAGTTTTGACATTCATACCGATGTTTGCTCCGTACACGACAGGTTGGACGCTGTCGCTAAGGCCCATGGCACGGCGGCGGTTATGTCCGCGGGCTGGGATCCCGGTACCGATTCCATGGTCCGCGCACTGATGGAAGCCATGGCCCCTAAGGGGCTGACCTATACGAATTTCGGCCCAGGT
>CAKTXU010000021.1 GCA_934630995.1 uncultured Eubacteriales bacterium | reverse complement strand
TTGTCGCCTGCGGGCGGTCAATTGTTGCGCGAGGAGGGAACCCTGACGGTTCCCCCTCACACTCCCCTTCCCTCCGCTATACTTCAGTGACTGTCTCCAGCCGCCGGAAAAGTATTTCCGGCGGCTGGTTCATTATAGATAGTATATTCATGTGTGCTTGATTGTTACTTCTCCACCCGCTTGAGGATTTTCACAATCTCCCCCACGTACATCCGGTGAACGTCTCCGTCCTTATAGCTGCTCATCAGGGTGGGATCGAGACAATGAGCGGTATCCAGATCCTGATAATACAGCTTACGGCAGACGAGGGAATACTCCGCCTCCGCGAAATAGGGCGCCTGGGCGTCGAAGAGGGGCGTCAATCCCGCTTCGGCCGTCTTGTCGGTATCCCGGCCGGATTTACTGCCGCAGATTTGCAAGGCGCGGCGGCCTGCCGCGCCGGGAAAGGAGAGGGAATAATACTTCTCCTTTTCAAGAAACCCATAGGTATAGCGGGAGGGACGGACAAAGGCAAAGGTGACGTTGGCGTTCCACAGAACGCCCATCCCGCCCCAGCTGGCGGTCATGGTATTGAAGGCTTGCTCGTTGCCCGCGGAGATGAGCATCCAGTCCTTGCCGATTTCCCGGAATATGTTGCCTTCCAGCTCCAGCGGATCGATCTCGATGAATTTGCTCATAAATACATCATTCCTTTCGTAGAATCCGGAAGTCCCGGGCCATTACACCAGTATATGCCGCAAGGCCTTTTCCTATGCTTCCGTAAAGAAGGGCGGCCCGCCACTTGTTGCGGGCCGCCCTGGTTCTTATTTGATGACGGTGCCCATGGTGCCCGGGACGGCGCAGGCGGCGTTGGATTCGTCGGTATCGATATGCATCGCCAGAGCGAAGTTGGGGCTGACCCGCACCACCACGTCGTCAAAGGTCAGGGCACGTCCCTGGCTCTCAATCTTCACGCTGACCTCGTCCTTATCCTTGAGGCCGAAGGCCTCGGCGTCGGCGGGGGTCATATGAATATGCCGCTTGGCGGCGATGACGCCCTCCTTGAGCTCGATTTCCCCCTTGGGCCCCACCAAGCGGCAGGAGCCGGAACCGGCGACATCGCCGGATTCCCGGATGGGGGCGTCCACGCCGATGGCGCGGGCATCGGTCAGCGACAGCTCGACCTGGGTGGCGGAACGCACCGGGCCGAGGATGGTGACGCCGGACAGGGTTTTCTTGGGGCCGACCACGTCCACCCGCTCCACGCAGGCGAATTGGCCGGGCTGGGACAAATCCTTCTTATTCGTCAGCTGATACCCTTTGCCGAACAGGGTTTCCAAGTCGGCCTGGGACAGATGGAGATGACGGGCGGAGGTTTCCACCAACACTTGATGATTCATGGCTTTCAGCACATCCTTTCACAGGAATATATTGTACAGCGCGCCGGTTGTTTTTTCAAGAGAAAATATGCTATACTGTCCATGACAATGCATCGGAAAGGGTGAGGTTATGGCGGCGGATTGGGAAACCCTGCGCCGGGACTGCCTCGGGTGCCGCAGGTGCGCCCTGGCGGAAACCCGCACCAACGTGGTGTTCGGCGTGGGCTGCACGCAAGCGGAAATCCTCTTCATCGGAGAGGGGCCGGGGGCCAACGAGGATTTAAAGGGGGAACCCTTTGTGGGCAGGGGCGGTCAGCTGCTGGACAAGATGCTGGCGGCGGTCGGACTGTCCCGGGATAAAAACATCTATATCGCCAACATGGTGAAGTGCCGGCCTCCCCAGAACCGGGATCCCCTGCCGGAGGAGCAGGATGCCTGCGCCGCCTGGCTCAAGGGACAGATAGATTTGCTGCATCCAAAAATTCTGGTCTGTCTGGGCCGGGTGGCGGCCCTGCGGATGATCTCTCCCGACTTCAAGGTCACGCGTCAGCACGGGCAGTTTATGCAAAAGGACGGCATATGGATGATGGGAACCTTCCACCCTGCCGCCGTTCTGCGCAGCGCGGCCCAGAAGCCGGACTGGTTTCAGGATTTCCTGGGCCTGCGGGACAAGATAGGCGAGGTCTGCGAACACACGGAGCTCGTCTATCCGGAGTGAGGCCGCTCACCCCCGGGCGTGCTCCCGGACGACGGGCAGCACCTCCCGGAAAACCGCGGCGTGCCGTCCGCTCATGGCCTTGTCCATATGAAGGCTGCCGAAAAACCAGCGTTTATAGGCGACGTTTTCCTCAATTTGATTGAGATAGATATTCACCCCGTCCAGCGGCTTGGCCCGCCCCGCCAGATAGCCCCTGGCCCGGACGGAGGGCTCATGGGTGACGATGTAGTCCACCTGGTTGCCGCTTTCCGCGAGCCGGCTGAGCCCGGCGCGCATCTCCTCCTCGGAGGGCATTTCCTCCTCCCACCAGGTGCCGCTGTCCCGGCGAAGCTCACTCTCATTGCTCTCTCCGCCGCCAAAGGTGAAAAAGCGGTACCCGTCGATGGTGTAAATCTCCCCCCGCAGGAGGTGGACAAGCCCGCCCTCGATAACCTGCGCCTTTCCGCCGTTCCAATCGGTGACGGGATAGTCCCGCAGCAAATCAAAATTTTCATGGCAGCCGTCCACAAAAAGGACGGCGTAGGGGAGCCGGCCCAGCTTTTTCAGAATTTTCTGCTCCTTGCCCGACCCGGACCAGATAAACCCGAAATCGCCGCAGACAATCAGGATGTCGCCTTTTCTGAGACGGCGTATCCGCGGATCGGAAAAACGGGACAAATCCCCGTGGAGGTCGCCGGTGACGTATATCATGGGAGGCACGGCTCCTTTCGGACGGTTGGAATTGGCGGCGGAGAGCCAGATGACAAACTTGTTACTAGGAAAATTCTCCCTCGCCTGTTATAATAGCCTTGAAACGGACAAGGATAGATGTAGTGCTTCGTTCCTATTATATCAAAACAATGGTGGTTGTCTATGAAAAAAATGAGAATTTTCGCCCTGTTCATCGCGGCCGCCCTGGTGGTGAGCCTGTTTGGCGCCAGCCTTCCCGCCGCCGCCCTTTACGAGCTGCCGGAGGGCAAGGAGCTGACCGCCAAATCGGCCGTCCTCGTCTGTCTGGGCACGGAAAAGGACAAGGACATCGTCCTTTTTGAACGGAACGCGGACGCCCATGTGCTGCCCTCCGCCCTGGTGCGGGTCATGGTGACCCTGGTGGCGCTGGATTATATCGAGGAAAAAGGCATCGATATCGATACCGCCACCGGCACCTACGACCAGTCGAAATACGACCTGATCGCCGGAACGGGCCTGGGCACCACCATGAATTATCAGGCCAAGGAAACCTGGACCATCAAGGATTTGCTCAATGTCTCCTTCATTCAGACCGCGGCCGGCGCCGCGGTGACGCTGGCCGTGACCCTGGCGGGAAGTCATCAGGCCTTCGTGGACCGCATGAACGAGAAAGCGGAGGCGCTGGGCTGCACCAATACCCATTTCACCAACGTCCATGCCGCCGATCAGGCCGGGCAGTACGTCTCCGCCCGGGATATGTATCTCATCGCCCGGGAGGCGATGGACAGCCCTAAATTCCTCAATATCGCCAAGCAGACCCAGTATACCGTGCATCCGGTCAGCGGGGGGCAGGAGCGCACGCTGCCCAATCTCAACGACATGATCCGCCCCACGTCGGGGGATTCCTATTATAAGCCCATGGTGTTCGGTCGGACCGGTACCACCGAAACCGGCCGCAATATGGTCTCCCTGGCGTCGGACAGCGGATATGATTATATCGCCGTGGTGCTGGACACCCCCCTCACCGACGCCTCCGGCAACCGGGCCGCCACCTATATCGACGATACCAGAATGCTCTACCGCTGGGCCTTCAACTCCTTTGCCTATACAACCGTGCTGAATAAAAACGAGCCCGCGGCAGAGCTGGCCGTCAACCTCGCCTGGGAAACCGACAAGGTGTCCCTGGTCCCGAAGGAGGATTTCTCCACCGTGGTGGAGGCGCAGATGTCCTCCACCGCCATCCGCAAGGAGATCATCAAATACAAGGATTCGGTGGACGCGCCGGTGGAAAAGGGGACGGTTTACGGCAAGGTCGAGCTGTATATCAATTTAAATGAAAAAATTGGCGAGGTAGAACTGGTCGCGGCGGAATCCATCGAGGCCAGCCAGGTGCTGGTGGTGTGGGCCAAGGTCAAGGCCTTTCTCACCTCCCCGTGGTTTTTCGGGGCGCTCATTTTGCTGGCCGTGCTGCTCATCGGCTATATTGTCCTGAATATTATCCACAATCGCAAACGCAAGCGCCGCAAGATGAAGCGGATTAAGAAATATAAATAGGCTTTGCCTTTCAGGATCTGTTCATAGATGAAATCGTATTTGTCCGCGCCGGGAACGGCTGAGCCGCAATCCGCGCCGACAGCAGTTCTCTTATAAAAAACGGTTCCGTTTGACACGGAACCGTTTTTTTGAGTCCTTTTTCCAACAGGGCATGAAGCCCGCCCCAGCGGGGAAAGGCTTTTTTGCCGACCGTCCGGATGCGGTTGCCGCAGGCGGGACACAGCACGACATCTCCATCCCGCCGTGGGCTGCGCCGGTGATACCGGTATGCCTCCAGCCCCCGCTGTCCGCACCAGGGGCAAAGCACCCGCCGCGTCTCCCTCAACCCGTTGTCAATAGCCGCTGTCCCCCTGGAGGGAAGCGTCGTTTTCAATCCAGTCCTGCACATAAATGGCGGTGAACTCCGACGTTGATTTGCGGATGAGGACCCGGGACAGACCGGCGTTGATGATAAGCCTTTTGCACATGGAGCAGGCGTTGGCGTCCGGAACCAGCTCCCTGGTTTTTGCATCGATGCCCACCAGATAGAGGGTTCCCCCGATCATCTCGCTGCGGGAGGCATTGATGATGGCGTTCGCCTCCGCATGGACCGAACGGCACAGCTCATAACGTTCCCCCCGGGGCACCTGCAGCTGCTCCCGCAGACAATACCCCAAATCCGAGCAGTTGCGCCGGCCGCGGGGCGCCCCGCTGTAGCCGGTGGACATGATTTGATCGTTCTTGACGATGATGGCGCCGAAGTTGCGGCGCAGGCAAGTGCCGCGTCCGGCCACAGCCTGGGCAATGTCGAGATAATAGTTTTCCTTGTCCCGTCTTTCCATACAGTCCATCCTTCCGTTCTGTCCTGCTCTGTCTAACCGTCCCCCTGTTTCCTTTGGTTCTTTCTTACAGTATACGGGCTTTGGCCACCGGGCGCAAGAGCCAGAATCCACGAACTTTTCCTCCGATTTTTGAAGCTGGAAAAGGCCCCTCCCGCGGTTCTCCCCTTCTCCCGCATAACATATAGTGTGTAGAAGGCCAATTTTCTGTAAAATATATGCAAATTAATACAATACGTATTTTTCAAGAATGGTGGGGGTATATTGTTGAAGAGGAAAAAGCACGGAGGCGCCGGTATGCTGGCGCTCATCCTCCTGTGTGGTTTAACGGGTTGCGGCGGCAAAATGCCGGAGGACATCCCCTTCACCCCTTGCGCCGTCATCGAGGAGGAGGGCGGCCGCCCCCTTCCGCCCGAGACCGGCGATATCGTGGCCGCCTATTTCGCCTGGAGGGGGGACAGCTTCGGCCGGGCGGCCGGGGCGGTTGTCCCGGAACGCGCGCCACAGATTTCCGAAGCGGTGCGGCAGCAGGAAGAACACCGGACGGCCTGCCTGCGGGCGATGATGGAGGACTGGGACTGTCTCTATTCCGGAGCCGATACGGTATATAGGGTAGACAACGTGATGTCATTCACCGGCAAGTATATACTAAACGTTTATGAATTCGCCTATTTCAACAGTTGGTATACAAAGTACACCTCTCCGGAAGCGGCCGACCGTTCCGGCTATGGGGTAAAACATGTGCTCACCCTGCGGCGGGAGGAAACCGGATGGCAGGTGGCGGCGGACGACTACGACGAGGGCCGTCCCACCAATGCCGCCACCCCCCACCGTTTCAATAACCCGGCCTATCGGGATTATGCGGGGATTCCCTCCTCCCCGCGCCCGCCCGTCACGGGATCGCCGCCCCGGCTGGAAGAAAATACACCCGTCCCGCCGGACGCCTACGCTCCTGAGGCGGCTGTCGCCTATGCGGAACAATGGGCCGCCGGACGCAACCGGGAGGCATTTGGGGATTACAGTGCCGTAGGCGGCGATTGCTGCAATTTCGCCTCCCAGTGCCTGCTGGCGGGAGGCTTGTCCATGGACGATATCTGGTTTTCCGAGGAGGGAGAGGGGTCGGCGGCCTTCATTTCCTCCACCCGGCTGTACGCCTATCTCACCGGGTCACGAAACTGCGGCCGGGGAATTGCTATTCTCCGCCAGTCGGACGGGGCGGGACGGCGCCTTTCACTGGGTGGCAACAGCCAGGATGCCTCCGCCATCCTGCGGCCCGGCAATCCGGTATTTTACCGTTGGAGCGGCGGCTTTATCGGGGATGGGAAATGGAGCCATACGGCCCTTTGCGTCGGCTATCTAGGAGACGGCACGCCGGCGGTCAGCTGCCATACCGGGGACAAATACCGCATCAAATGGAACTATGGCGGCGCCGCCTGTGATTACGGCACCGTGCTGATGGAGACGAGGTAAAAAACGCCCGCACACAGTGCAAGGCCCGGCATTTAGCCATGCCGGGCCTTGCATATTAACCAAATTATTTCGCTGCCGTCGCCGTTTCAACGGCTTCGTTTTCACGCACGGCAAGCGTCTTTTGCGGGATGGCCACGGCAGCGTTTTTGCGGCGGGCGAACAGGCCCTTCCAGTCCACCTTATAGATAAGGAGATACAGCGGAATTTCCAGCAGGAGGGCCGCCAGCACGTCGATTATCGAATGCTGCTTGAGGAACACGGTGGAGGCGCAGACAAGGACGGTGAAAGTGAATGAGGTCCATTTGAACCAGGGATACCATTTCCGCGAACGCATCAGCTTGGATTTGCACAAGCCGATATGCACGGCCAGCTGATTGAGCACATGGATGCTGGGGCAGCAATTGGTGTTGGTGTCGTTGGCGTATATAACATCCCGGACCAGCCGGCTGAAAATATCGTCATGGGTAATAATGGGACGCAGAGGCTGCCCGTGGGGGAAGAAGAAATAGATGACCAGGGCGATGAACATGCCCCACCCCAGCAGGGAAAAGGCGCGGATGAAATCCTCCCGATCATGAAGACACAGCACCACAAGCCCTACGGCGACATAGGCGAACCACAGCATGTAGGGGATGACAAAACCCGGAAGAAAAGGGATGTAGCCGTCCACCCAGCAGTAAACCCAATAGCGGGGAACCACGAATTGCTCAAGAAGGGAGAATTGCTGGCCCAGCATGGCGAAAATCAGAAAGAGCCAGGCATGGGAATATTTTTTTGCCAGTCCGGTAACCAGGCCTTTATCGATGCGCAAAGCGCTCCCTCCTTTCACAATTTGCTTATTTATTATATGGTGTTGTCCCTGCAAAAGCAACGCAAACCGGCCAGGTTTCATGCAATCTTAAGGTTTGCCGTTCCCCCTTAAGGAGCACTCAACAAAAAATTCAGAAATAGCCGTAGTTTTTTGCCGTTTAGGCGCCGGCTGGTGAAATCAGCGAAACGCGGCAGAGCCTCCGGCAGGGGTACCATTGCCGCCGTTTTCCGCTATTCGGCGCCGCAGCCGGAGAAATTTGGGAAAAGGACTGGAAAAAAGACATAGGTGGGCATATAATGGAGAATAACCATAGGAAAACGCCGAAGGGCGGGAAAGCGGGTAAAACCGATGAAAAAAACTGGCGTATTCATGAGAACGCTCTGCATAGGCGCAGGAGCGGCTCTGCTCCTGACCGGCTGCAAGAGTGGCGCGCCGTCTGAAAGCGCCGGTTCCGGCGCGGAATCGTCCGTCAAGGTGAAATTGGATCCGCAGAATCCGGTCTCCATCGAAATCTGGCATTATTACAACGGGCCGCAAAAAACAGCCTTTGACGCCCTCATCGCGGAATTCAACGAAACCGTGGGCCTGGAGCAGGGGGGGGTGGTGGAAGCCTTCAGCCAGGGCAGCATCAACGAGCTCAGGGATAAAGTGGTGGAATCCGCGGAAAAAAGGGTCGGGGCGAATCCGATGCCCGATATTTTCGCCGCATATGCCGACACCGCCTATCAGGTGGATAAAATGGGCATGGTGGCGCCGCTGGACAAATATTTGACCAAAGAGGAGATTGCGGCCTATGTACCGGGCTACATCGCCGAGGGCCGTCTGGACGCGGAAGGCAATCTCAAGATTTTCCCCATTGCCAAATCCACGGAGGTGTTCATGCTCAACGCCACCGATTGGAATAAGTTCTCCGAGGCCACCGGCGCCGGGCTGGACAGACTGGCCACCATCGAGGGCGTGACCCAGGTCGCCAAAGCCTATTACGAGTGGTCGGGAGGCCGCTCCTTTTTCGGCAGGGACGCCATCGCCAATTATATGCTGATTGGCGCCCTCCAGCTGGGTGAGGAAATTTTTTCGGTCGAAGGCGGCCGTCTGACCATTCACAACGATAAAGAAATCATGCGCCGCCTGTGGGATAACCTGTATGTCCCGCATATCAATGGTTGGTTCGGCGCCTACGGGCGGTTTCGTTCCGACGATATCAAAACCGGCAGCATCATCGCCCTGGTCGGCTCCACCTCCGGCTCTGCATATTTCCCCGGGGCGGTCAATATCAACGACACCGAGAGCTATCCCATCGAATCGCTGGTGCTTCCCGCCCCCGAATTCGCAGGCGGCGGCGCCTATGCCGTGCAGCAGGGCGCGGGCATGGTGGTCGCCTCCTCTGACGAGAAGCACGAATACGCCGCCGTCCTGTTCCTGAAATGGTTTACCGAGACCCGGCGGAATATCGAGTTTTCCATCTCCTCAGGGTATCTGCCGGTCAAAACCGAGGCCAATTCCAAGGCCTTGATTGAAAGCGCCCTACAGAGTGAGTCGGCGTCCACCTATGCGGAAAACCTGAAAAAGACCCTGCCTGTGGCGGTGGATATGATAGCCGGCAATACCATGTACACCAGCAAGGCCTTTAAGGGCGGCACCGAAGCGCGCGCGGTTCTGGAGGATTCTATGATGAACAAGGCCAAAGAGGACCTTGCCGCCATGGAGTCCTTGATTTCCCAGGGACTGTCCCGCGCCGACGCCGTCGCCCGGTTCGACACCGATGAGAATTTTGAGGCCTGGTTCTCTGCCTTCGACAAGGAACTGCGGGAAGCCGCCGCGGAGTGAACATCACCCGCGGGAAGAAAGGAGGGTGGCCCGTGGCAAAATCGCGGACGCGCAGCCGTTCGATTCTTCGCCGGATCGTGCTGCCCATGCTCATCGTCACCTTGATTCAGGCGGGCCTCTTCGTTGGCACGATCTGGTGGAGCGGAACCATCGACGAGCTCAACGCCAACGCCTTCGATATTTTGGGCGAACGGGTCATCAATCGAAAAAATTACCTGCAGAGTGAGATGATTCAGCGCTGGTCCAATGTCGCCGATACGGTGGACAGCATCCAGGATGAAACGGCGGCCATCCTCTCACAGGAGCGTGCCACGCCGGCGGATATCACCGCCGGCTCTGATCTATCCCTCAGGATTCTGTCGGAGGTGACCGACAGCATCCTCTTTCTGCTGAGGAAAAACAATGTAACCGGCGCTTTTGTGGTGTTCGGCGGGGATATTCCCGACAACGGTTCCGTGATGTTTCCCGGGCTCTATGTCCGGGATTTGGACCCGGCCTCCGTCCCCTCCGACAATTCGGATTTGCTGCTGGAGCGGGGGCCCTCCGCCCTGGTGAAAACCATGGGCATCACCACCGACACCCCCTGGACGCCCTCCTTCAGCTTCTCCCGCGCCGATGCGGCGGACTGTCTGTATTATTCCCGCCCCTACCGGGCGGCCCTCCAATATCAGGGGGCGACATATACGGATTTGGGGTATTGGAGCCCCCCCTTCAGGCTGGAGGAGACCGATAGGCCGGTCATCACCTATTCCGTACCGCTGGTGGACGACAGCGGCGCGCCCTACGGCGTCCTGGGGGTGGAAATCACGCTGGATCACCTCCGCAGCCTGCTGCCCTACGACGAGCTGACCGGGGACAAGAAGGGGGCTTACCTGCTGGGTATTCTCGAGGACGATGACGGCATCTCCCTGCGAAATGTGCTGTCCAGCGGCCCGCTGTACAAAAAGATCTTCGGAGAGGAGAGCGTGACAACCTTTGCCGCCGCTCCTGTCCACGGCCATACCTATAAAGCGGAGAAAAGCGAACGAGTAACCGACAACGCCTATGGCAGCGTCCAGTATCTGCAGCTGTATAATTCCAACACACCCTATGAGTATGAGCAGTGGGCGCTTGTGGGAATTATGCGGGATAGGGATTTATTGGGCTTTTATCAAAGCGTCCGCAACGGCATCCTCCTGGCCAGTATTGCCTCGGTGCTTGTGGGCATTCTGGGCGTCGTACTGGTGTCGGGCCTGCTGACCCGGCCGATTACGGCCCTGGTGCGCAACCTTAAAAACAGTGACCCGCAAAAGCCGGTGGATTTGTCCAAAATCCATATTACGGAAATCGACGAGCTCTCCGGCGCCATTGAGCATTTGAGTCTGCGGGTGGCGGAATCCGCTTCCCGCCTGTCCAAAATCATCGAAATCGCCGAGATCCCAATCGGCGCCTTCGAATACGACAAAAAGGAACAAAATCTGTATTTGACAGACGGCCTGTTCCGCCTCATAGGAGGCGAACGGCGGGCGGATGAGACAGATAAGGCGTTCTTTGAGCGCAGACTGACGGATCTCACAGCCCGGTATACCGTTTCCGAGGAAGGGACGACAAAGGTATACCGGCTGTCCAAGGAGGACGGCGGCCGGTGGCTGCGCCTGAAATACCTCGAGGATGCCGGACGGGTCATCGGGGTGCTGTCCGATGTCACCCAGGAAATGCTGGAGAAGCAGAAAATCGAATACGAGCGGGACTATGATCTGCTGACCGATCTGCTCAATCGGCGCGCCTTTTACACGGTGATGCAGGAAAAATTCCGTCATTCCGAGACGCTGGGCATCGGCGCCCTGCTGATGATGGATTTGGATAATCTCAAATACATCAACGATACCTACGGCCATGATATGGGCGACAAGTATATCCGCTGTATGGCGACGCTGCTGAAGGAGGAGCTGCCCCAAACCGCCGTCATCTCCCGGATGTCGGGCGACGAGTTCTATGTGTTCATATCCGGTTATGCCGATAAGCAGCCCATCCGCGATATTTTTGACCACCTGTACCGGCGGATGTGGGAGACCTACTTCCCCCTGCCGGACAACACCGCCTTTAAAATCAGGGCGTCGGCCGGCATCGCCTGGTATCCCGACGATACCACCAATTATGAGGTACTGCTCAAATACGCTGATTTTGCCATGTATACCGTCAAGAACACCCACAAAGGCGAGATAAACGAATTCGATCTGGCCGGCTATAACCGCAACGC
>CAKTXU010000020.1 GCA_934630995.1 uncultured Eubacteriales bacterium | reverse complement strand
CTCCATCCCCAGGATATAGGAGGATTTAACCTGGGCGCGGGCGCGGAGGAATTCCTCCTCGGTGACACCGTCGGCAATACCGGCCAGAATTTCCCGGATTTCCTCCAGCACCCGCAACTGCTGGGAGGGGGAAACGCCCGCGGATACCGTGAACAGCCCCGCGCCCTTGGCGCCGTAATGGGTGCTGTAGATGGAATAGGCCAGCCCCAGCTCTTCCCTGAGCCGGAGGAACAGGCGGGAGGAGGCACCGCCGCCCACGATGAAATTGAGCAGCATCATGCAGTAGCGGGGATCGGCGCCCTCCCGCGTCCGGGCCTCCGCTGGCAGTCCGGGAACCGCCAGCTCCAGGCTGACCTGCTCGAAATCCTTGCTTTTCAGGGTGAGCCCCGGCGTAAAGACGGGGGCGTCGGCCTCCGGGCGTTCAGAACCCGCCGAAAGGACGCCCAGTGTGGTGCCGAGACAGTCGAGAATTTCCCCCCGGTCAAAGCGCCCTGCGACCGCCGCCACCATCCGTCCGGGGGTATATTCCTCCCGTACGTAGCGGCGTAAGTCCTCCGCAGACAGGGCGGAGACGGTTTCCCGGGTGCCGCAGATGGGGCGGCCCAGGGGTGAGGCTGGCCATACGGAGGCGCACAGGGCCTCGTGGGCCAGATCCTCGCCCACGTCCTCATACATCGCCATCTCCTCCAGGATGACTCCCTGTTCCAGCGCCACATCGGCTGGATCCATTTTGGAGTGCAGGAGCATATCCGTCAGCAGCTCTAGGGCGGGCCGGGCGTTTTCCGCCAGAGTCTGGGCGTAATAGCGGGTGTATTCCTTGGCGGTATAGGCGTTGAGGGAACCGCCCAGCAGATCCATTTCCTCGGAAATTTGCCGGGCGGAACGGGTGGGAGTCCCCTTGAAGGCCATATGCTCCACAAAGTGGGAAATACCCTGCAGGGCGGGGGCTTCGTAGCGGGAACCAGCCTCCACCCAGATGCCCACCGAGGCGGAAAGGGCATCGGGTACGGGCAGCAGCAGTACCCGCAGGCCGTTTGGCAGCGTCAGCTTTTCCATGGAACCTCTTTCATCAATCATCAGGATTATTTGGTGCGGTACAGCACCGGCGTCAGGGTCAGCAGCAGGGGGAAAATTTCCAGCCTCCCCAGCAGCATGGTCAGGGAGAGGAGGAGCTTGGACAGGATGGAGAAATCCGCGAAATTGCCGGTGGGGCCCACCGCTCCCAACCCCGGGCCGATGTTGCCGATGCAGGCCGTCACCGAGCTGAGGGTGGTGGTGAAATCGAAGCCGTCCAAGGAGACAAGGAGAGTCATGACGGCGATGATACCCATATAGGCGATGAAAAACACGCTCACATCCCGGCAGGTTTCATCGTCCACCCGCTTGCCGTCCAGCCGGACCGCGCCCACCGCCCGGGGATGGACCAGCCGGACCAGCTCCCGCCCCCAGGTTTTGAACAAAATGATCACCCGGGATACCTTGATGCCGCCCCCCGTAGACCCGCCGCTGGCTCCCAGCATCATCAGGAAGAAGAGGATGACCTGGGAGAAAACGGGCCACTGGGTGTAATCGGCGGTGGCGAAGCCGGTGGTGGTCATAATGGAGCTGACCTGAAAGGAGGCCTGACGAAAAGCGCTGCCCGCCCCACCGGTCAGAGGCAGAATATTCAGCGTGATGAGGAGCATGGAACCGAAAGCGGTCAGCATATAAACCCGCAGCTCCTCGCTCTTGAGCACCTGCTTGAAATCCCGCAGCAGCAGGAGAAAATAGAGGTTGAAATTGATGCCGAACAGCAGCATGAAGACGGTGATCACCCCGTCCACATAGGCGCTGTCGTAAAACCCGATGCTGGCGTTTTTGACGGCAAAGCCGCCGGTGCCCGCCGTGCCGAAGGCGTTGACCAGGCTGTCATAGAGGGGCATGCCCCCCGCTACCAGAAAGATGACCTCCGCCACGGTGAGAAAAAGGTAGATGGCATAAAGCAGCAGGGCGCTGTCTCTGGCCCGGGGCACCAGCTTGCCTACGTGGGGGCCGGGCACCTCCGCCCGCATGACGTGCATGGAGCGGTCGTTGGCCAGGGGCAGGATGGCCATGATGAAGACCAGGACCCCCATGCCGCCGATCCAATGGGTGAAGCTGCGCCAGAACAGGATGCCCCTGGGCAGGGGCTCGATATCCCGGAGGATGCTGGCGCCGGTGGTGGTGAAGCCGGAGACCGTTTCAAACAGCGCGTCGATATAGGAGGGAATGGCTCCATCCAGCACAAAGGGCAGGGCCCCGAGAGCGGAAACCAGTATCCAGGACAGAGAGACGATGAGGAAGCCTTCCCGGGCATACATGGCCTTGCTGCGGGGGCGGACGGCCAGCACAAGGGGGAGGCTTATCAGCAAAAGCAGCAGAATGGTCAGCAGGAAGGGCAGGGCGTCCTCCCGATAGAGCAGGCAGGTGATAAGGGGAAGCAGCAGCAGCGCCGCTTCCGCGCCCAGCACGTAGCCCAGAGTGTGGAGGACCATGCGAATATTCACCTATAAACAGCCCCTTACCGCAAAGGTTGGTTATGTCTTTGTTATGCTAGGATATCGTCCAGCCCGTCCAGGCCGGCGGAGGTGGTGATGACGATGACGCTGTCCTTCGGCTGAATACTGTCCCCGCCGCCGGGGAAAATCAGCCGGTTGTCCCGGATGATACAGGCCACCAGCAGCCCTTTCTTGAGACGGAGCTCCCGGATGGGCTTCCCCAGGCCGGCAAAGCCCTTTTCCGCCAGGAATTCCAGGGCCTCGGCCTGCCCGTCCACAATCCGCGCAAGGGCCTCCACCCGGCTGCCGATGGAATTCTGCATGGAGCGGACATATCGCAGGATATAGTTGGCGGCGATCAGATGGGGGGTGATGACGCAGTCGATACCCGCGTTCCCCAGGATTTCGCCAAAGCTGATATGGTTGATTTTGGTGATCACCTTGCCCACCCGGCGGGAGCGGGCGTACATGGAGACGACCACGTTTTCCTCATCCAGACCGGTCAGTGCCACCAGGGCGTCCGTATCGTCGATCCCCTCTTCCTGGAGGGTTTCCCTGTCGGAGCCGTCGCCGTTTATCACCATCACCTTGGGCAGGGCCTCGGAAAGCTCCTCACAGCGGGCGGGGTCGATTTCCAGCAGCTTGACCTTCATCCCCATGTCCGCCAGCATCCGGGAAACGTAGAAGCCGGTCTTGCCGCCGCCCACCACCATGACCGAGCGGGCCTTCTGCGCCAGCAGGCCGCAGTTGCGGAAAAACTGGGAGATGTCGGCGGGGGAGGCGGTGACGCTGATCCGGTCGCCTTCCCGCAGAATGAAATCGCCGCCGGGGATGACCACCTCGCCGTCCCGCTGGACGGCGCAGACAAGAACCCTCACCCGGAAAGCCTTCTCCAAATCCCGCAGGGCCCGTCCCGCCAGCGGACTGTTCCCGGTGATGCGGAATTCCACCATCTCGACCTTGCCCTTGCCGAAGAAATCTACCTTCACCGCGGACGGAAACCGCAGGACCCGGGAAATCTCGGTGGCGGCCGCCAGTTCGGGATTCACCGTCAGGCTCAGCCCCAGCTCCTCCCGCATGAGAATCATGGTTTTGGTGTATTCGGGGCTGCGCACCCGGGCGATAGTGTGCCTGGCCCCCAGCTTTTTTGCGATCATGCAGCAGATGATGTTCAGCTCGTCCTTGGAGGTGACGGCAATGAGCAGATCCGCGCCGGGGACCCCGGCCTCCTTCTGTATCTCGCAGTCCACCCCGTTGCCGCACAGGCAGATGACGTCCTGGGTATTGTTGCTCAGGCGCAGAGCGCCCGGGTTGCTGTCGATGATGACGATGTCGTGACCTTCGCCGGAGAGATGGCGGGACAGGGCAAAGCCCATTTTGCCGTCGCCGACGATGACGATTCTCATAATGCGATCCGGCCTTTCGGTTTGAGTTCCCGGGGTTCCGGGATATGATCCCTTCTATCATGCACAATCCGATGCTTCCCGTCAAGGGTTTTTCAAAATTCCGTCCTCATCCGCCCAAAATTCCCAGAAGAGCCATGCTCCAGAAGCCGATGAGAAAGCCATAGGTGGCGGCGTGGCCGTGCCCGCCGGCCTGGGATTCCGGAATAAGCTCCTCCACCGTGATAAAAATCATGGCGCCCGCGGCCATACTCAGCAGGAGGGGCATCACCACCCCGCCCATCGCGGTCAGGGCCGCGGTCAGCAGGATGCCGACAACGGCGGCGGCAGGCTCGGCGAGGCTCGCCCAAAAGCCCCACCACACGCAGCGGCGGGCCGTGGTGCCAGACTGCCGCAGGGGAAGCACCACGGCCATCCCCTCGGGCAGATTCTGCAGGGCAAGCCCCAGGCCAAAGACAATGGCGGCCGTCCAGGTCATGCCCGCATCCTGCATGGCCGCGGTGATGACCACGCCCAGGGCCATGCCCTCGGGAATGTTGTGCAGCGCCACCGCCAGCACCAGAAGCATGGGGCGGGATAGGTGGCTGGGGCTGCCCTCGGGAGCATCTTCGTCGATATGCTGATGGGGAACCAGCTTGTCCAGCAGCAGCATTCCCGCGCAGCCCAGGGCAAATCCGCCTGTCACTACCAGGGCGCTGCGGAAGTTTTCCTCCATGGCGCCAAAGGCCGGAATGATGAGGGACCAGACAGAGGCGGCGATCATCACACCGGCGGCAAAGCCCAGCAGCCCTCCCTGGCGGCGGGGGGAATCAATCCGTATCCGGGCGGCCATCAGAGAACCGCCGAAGGTAGCGGCCCAGGGAAGGAGCATGAGAATAGCGAACAGATCCCAGCGCATAACGCGCCTCCTTCTTTATCAATTCTGCTTCAGAATAGCCTGGACAGCGGGCCATTTTTCCGCCATATCCCGTTTCCCCAGCTGGAACACATCGTCCAGGGCCTCCCGCTTTTTCTCAAAGCGGCCGACGGTCAGCGGAACGCTGGGGGCTACGACCACCGCTTTCCCCTCCTGCTCCAGGCCGAACAGGAAGCGGCGGGTTTCATTATACAGCACGTGACGGGTGTCCAACAGCCTCACCATCTCCGGATACTCCCGAAAGGCGCGGGCGTACAGCCGCCGGTGCCCCTCCGGGGGCTTCTCATACCCTCTGTCCCTGGTGAGGACCACCACGACCCGATCGCAGCCGTCGGCGAGGGCATTGCGCACCGGGATGGGATCAGAGGTGCCCCCGTCCAGGTAAAGCCCCCCTTCGTAGTCCACGATGGGAGAAAACAAGGGGATGGAGGAGGAGGCCCGCAGCACCCGGCATTCCTGCTCCATGGTGGGCTGCTTGCCGAAATAGGCCGGACGGCCGGTGCGCACGTCGGTGACACCGGCGACGAACTCGCAGGGATTGCTGAGAAACGACTCATAATCGAAGAGATCCAGCTTTTGCGGTATTTCATCGAATATAAAGTCCATTCCGAAAACCGATTTGGTTTTCAGGAAATTTGAGAGGCTGATATACCGCTTATCCGCCAGATATTCGACGCTGACCCGGTAGGCGCGGCCCTTCTGATTGGAGACGAACGAGATACCGTTCCCCGCCCCCGCGGAAACCCCGATGACATAGTCGGGACGGAAGCGCTGCTCCATCAATGCGTCCAGAACGCCGACCGTATAGAGGCCGCGCATGCCGCCCCCTTCGAGAACCAGACCGGTTTTCATGGTTTCATATCCGCCTTTCATGAGGAGATACTACCGTAGTATACCCGGCAGGGGCCGCCTTTCCACCGTTCCCAATGAAAATACCGCCCGGAAAGGACCGGACGGCATCCATACGATAAAAAACACAAACAAAAGCGGGGACAGCGCAGGAATCATTCGCCCGCAGGCTACACGGGAGAAAAACGTCCGTTTTTTCTCCCGTGTGCCCCCGCTTAGCGGAAGCCGTCGGCACAGGATCGAACGGCATTCCGCAAGCAGGATTATCCGCGACGCGGCGGACGGTTGCCGTCCCGGCGGAAGCCGCCCTCCCGGCGGGGAGGACGGGGTGAATCGGATACGGTGTTTTCCGGAGTTAGGCCCTCGACCTCGATGAGGGCATCCCGGCGGGAGAGGTTGAGACGGCCCTGCTCGTCGATTTCCGTGACCTTGACCAGCACCTCGTCGCCCACCTGGACAACATCCTCCACCCGCTCAACGCGCTTCACGTCCAGACGGCTGATGTGCACAAGGCCTTCCTTGCCCGGAGCGATCTCCACGAAGGCGCCGAAGTTCATCAGGCGGGTAACCTTCCCCTTGTAAATGGCGCCGATTTCCGGATCCTTGGCGATGGTTTCCACCACCGACAGGGCCCGCTTGGCATCCTCGGTATTGAGAGCGGAAATGAAGACGCTGCCGTCCTCCTCGATATCGATTTTGCAATTGCATTCCGCCTGGATTTTTTGGATGACCGAGCCGCCCTTGCCGATAACCTCGCGGATTTTATCCACGTCGATTTTCGTGCTCAGCATCTTGGGCGCGTAGGGGGAGAGCTCGGGCCGGGGGGCGTCGATGGCTTTGAGCATGATGTCGTCCAGGATATACAGCCGAGCCTTGTAGGTCTTCTCCAAAGCCTCCTTGATAATCGCAGGGGTCAGGCCGTGGACCTTCAGATCCATCTGGATGGCGGTAATGCCCTTGTGAGTGCCGCCCACCTTGAAATCCATGTCGCCGAAGAAATCCTCCAGGCCCTGGATATCCACCATGGTCATGAAGCGATCGCCCTCGGTGACCAGCCCGCAGGAGATACCCGCAACCGGCGCCTTTATCGGTACGCCCGCGTCCATCAGCGCCAGGGTGGAACCGCAGATGGAGGCTTGGGAGGTGGAGCCGTTGGAGGAGAGGACCTCGCTGACCAGCCGCATGGTGTAGGGGAATTCCTCGATAGAGGGCAGCACCGGCAGCAGCGCGCGCTCCGCCAGGGCGCCGTGGCCGATTTCCCGGCGGCCGGGGCCGCGGGAGGGCTTGGTTTCGCCCACCGAATAGGAGGGGAAATTATACTGGTGCATATAGCGTTTTTCAGTCTCGTTGTCAATGCCGTCCAGCAGCTGGGCGTCGCCCGAGGAGCCCAGGGTGGCCACGGTCAGCACCTGGGTCTGGCCGCGGGTAAACATGCCGGAGCCATGGACGCGGGGCAGCAGGCCGACTTCGGCGGCCAGAGGCCGGATCTCATCGATACCGCGGCCGTCCACCCGCTTGCCGTCGTCCAGCAGCCAGCGGCGGACCACGTATTTCTGCAGCTTATACAGGCAGTCGTCGATTTTGGCGACATCCTCGGGATAGTCCTCATCAAAGCGGGCGTGCACCTCGTCATAAACCGGGCGGAGGCGCTCGTCGCGGATCCGCTTGTCGTCGGTGTCCAGGGCGGCGCGGACCTTCTCAATGGCGAAATCCTTGACGGCTTCGTACATGGCCGGGTCGGGATCATTGGATTCAAAGGGTACCTTTTCCTTGCCGATTTCGGCCTGGATACCCCGGATGAATTCCACGACCTCCTGATTGGCGGCATGGCCCGCCATGATGCCGCCGAACATGGTGTCGTTGTCCACCTCGTTGGCGCCGGCCTCGATCATGGCCACCAGATCGGCGGTGGAGGCGACGGTCACGTGCATATCCGAACGGGCTTCCTGCTCGGCGGTGGGGTTGATGACGTATTCGCCGTCAACCAATCCCACCACGACGCCCGAAATCGGGCCGTCCCACGGGATCTGGGAGATGGAAATGGCGATGGAGGCGCCGATCATGGCGGTGATTTCCGGCGCGCAGTCGGGATCCACCGACATCACGGTGCAGACCAGGGACACATCGTTGCGCATATCCTTGGGGAACAGGGGGCGTATGGGCCGGTCGATGACGCGGGAGGTCAGGATGGCCTTCTCGCTGGGGCGGCCCTCCCGGCGCTGGAAGGAGCCGGGGATTTTACCTACGGCATAAAGTTTTTCCTCGTAATCCACCGAAAGGGGGAAGAAATCGACCCCTTCCCGGGGCTTGTCCGACATCGTGACGTTGCACAGCACCACGGTGTCGCCGTAGCGGACGAGACAAGAACCGCTGGAGAGCTGGGCCATTTTGCCTGTTTCCACCTTAAGTGGACGGCCGGCCAGTGTGGTTTCAAACACACGGTAGCTTTCGAACATGACAGTACCTCCAAAAATAAAAGTATATTTTTCCGGCGCTGCGTTCGGAGTTTAGCAATTAAACCAGCCTCCGGCCTCTTCTCCGGGGGTTCGTTTCACTGCTAAAGCCGGCCGCGGGCGCCGAAAAGGGACAAATGACGGATTCCCGCAAGAGCAGCATGAGGCAGGAGGGCCAGCGGCCCGCCTGCCTCAGTGGTGTTCTTACTTGCGGATGCCCAGCTTCTCGATGATGGCGCGATACCGGGTGATATCCTTCTTCATCAAGTAGTTGAGCAGGTTACGCCGGTGGCCGACCATCTTCAGCAGGCCGCGGCGGGAGTGATGGTCCTTCTTGTGAACTTTCAGGTGCTCCGTGAGATCGTTGATCCGCTTTGTCAGAACCGCGATCTGCACCTCGGGGGAGCCGGTGTCGCCCTCATGGGTGGCATAGGCTTTCATGATTTCGGTTTTTTCCTCGGGAAGCATAACTACACCTCGTTTAAAATATTTTCCACGGACCCAGCGCGGGGAAACAGGCGGTCCCCAAGGGGGCGTACTCCGCCGGCCGGGTGGGGGAAATACAACGGCCAGGGCCGCGTATGCCCGAATAGTATAGCACGAATGCAGAGGATTGTAAAGAAAAGATTTTCAAATCCCCTTTTATATTTTTGTTCTATATCCCGGAAATACCGTTAAAGCAGCCCGCATTTTTGATAGATGGCTTCAATGCAGGGGGCCTTTCCGGCCATGTATCCGTCGATATCCCCGGGGAACCGCGCGGCCAGGTCCGTTTTGACGGCTCCATAGAAGTCCCTGTCCTCCGGGTGGGTGCGCAGCCAGTCCCGGAATGTCAGATGCCGGTGAAGTGCAGGGCAGTCCTCATAGCAGACGTACAAATGATGCTTCATCAAATGCACCTTGCCGCTGTATTGAAACGCCTCGCGGCCCGCTATGCCCAAATCCCCCTCGTGCCGGTAGCCGATTTGCGCCAGCTTCTCTCTGACGGCGGCAAATCTTCCTGCTGGGATGACGGCGTCGATGTCGATGATCGGCTTAGCCGCCAGCCCCTCCACGGCCGTGCTGCCGACGTGCTCGACGGCTAATGCGTCGTCTCCCAGAGCCCGGGCCAGCTCGCCGCGTATTATCTGGAATTCCTCCGGCCATGCCGGCCGGTAGGGCTCCACCACAACCCGCTTTGTGCGCAAAGCCGTCCCCTCCCGTTTTCTTATAGGAGCTCCAGCAGCTCGATCAGCGTGCGGATTTCAGCCGTTCCCTCGGGATGGACATCCCGGCCGAAGGCGTTGATATAGACAGGCCGCATCCCTGCCGACCGGGAGCCCTGAATGTCGTTGACCGGATGATCCCCCACATAGACGCAGCTTTGACAGGCAACCCCCAGCCGGGCGGCGGCGCGGCGGAAAATTTCCGGATCCGGCTTGTGGATCCATTCGTCTCCCGACACCACGGCGATGTCCATATACGGCCGCAGGCCGGTGACGTCCAGCTTCCGGTTTTGGAGCAGGGAGGGGCCGTTGGTGATGATTCCCAACAGGTAACCCCGCCGCCGCAGTTCTCCGAGCACCGGCAGCGCGTCGGGGAAAAGGGTGGAGTACTCGGGAAAACGGAACTGGAATTCCCGGTAGATATCCCCCACCGGGGGAGCCTCAATCCACCCCCAGTCCTCAAAGAGCGAGAGAAAATAGTCGATATAGTTGACATAGCCGTCGTTGTTCCGTTCCAGCATTTCCTGCCGCCGGGCGGCTCTTGCCTGCGGATCCAAATCAGGGAAATACTTGTCGAAGAAAAAGTCGCAGTATTTCAGGAAGGCGGTTGGCCGGTCCTGGAGGGTGTCGTCGAAATCGAACAGCACCGCCCGGATACCCTCATCTCCCTCGCCGAACACCATTTTCCGGGCTACCCGTTCATCCCGGAGAATCTGCTTCTGCAGCGCCTCCACCGATGCGAACCTGGTTTCGGGGCGGATGAAGCCCACCAGGGACACCGGCACCCTGCATCCGTAGAGATCCCCGCTGAAATCTGGAATCCAGGTTTCAGCCAGAGGGCCGTCTGAACCAACGGTGGGGCGCACGCCGATATTGGTGACCCCATGGGTCACCCGGCCCTCCACCTCCACGCTGGAGGCGTAGACCCCGAAGCGGGGACGCACGAAATGGGGAGGCAGGGGCTGGTTGATGGTGGGGGTACCCAGCAGACGGCCCAGCTTCTGACCGCCCACCACCTCGAAGTCGAGAGTGAAGGCCCGTCCCAGCAGACGCGCCGCCTGCCGCACCTCTCCGGTTTCCACGAGACGGCGGATACGGCTGGAGCTGATCGGCTCCCCGTCCATCAAAACAGGCGGGACGACCACCGTTTCAAAGCCGTATTGCTCTCCCAGGGCCGTCAGGGCCGCGGCGTCCCCGGCCCCGTCCCGGCCAAACCGGAAATTGAAGCCGCAGCAGACCCGCCGGGCCCGGAGGATGTCCCGCAGTACCCGCCGCACGAATTCCTCCGGAGAAAGAAGGCGGATGGCCTCGAAATCCGCCTCGAACATCTCCTCCACCCCCAGGGATTCCATGGCGGCTATCTTGCCGTCGGAGGAAAGCAGCTCCCAGGCGCTGTCCTTGGGCAGCCGCCAGGGGGGCTGGGTAAAGGTGAAGACCGCCGGGATGCTGCCCTCCAGGCCCACCGCCCGGGATATCACCGCCCGATGGCCCAGATGGACACCGTCGAAAACCCCCAGGGCCACGGTCCGGGGGGTATCGGCAATGGCGGCGGCCTCCGCCGGCAGGGAATAGATGCGCATGGATGACATCCGTCCTTTCCAACAATCCAACAAAGCGTCATTCCCGCAGAGCGTTCAGACGCTGGCGAGATAGCGGACCCGCAGCTCCCCGTCCGTCGGCTCCCCCAGCCCCAGAAACAGCCCGTCGGGGGAATAAACCCGCACCCGCCCGGCGACCAGCCCGTCCACACGGTCCAGATCCAGGGCGCCGCCGTTCTGAAAGCGGCGGGCCTGAGCCCCGGATACCCGGACGGCGGGCAGGGCGCCGAAAGCGCTTTCCACCGGCAGCAGACGGTCTGAAAGACCTCCGGCCGCCGCCAGCCGCTGCGCTTCCTCCAGGGACACGCAAGCGTCCAGGGAATAGCCCGCGGCCATGGTTCGCTGCAGGGAGGCCATGACGGCACCGCAGCCCAGCATGTGACCCAAATCGTCGCACAGGGTGCGGATGTAAGTGCCCTTGGAACAGGCCACATCCAGCGTCAAAAGGCCGGCGGGCTCGTCGTAGGCGAGGACGCGAAGAGACTTTATGTTGACCGGCCGGGGGGCGCGTTCCACCTCAATCCCCTGCCGGGCCAGCTCATACAGGCGGACCCCGTCCCGTTTGAGAGCGGACATCATGGGCGGAATCTGCAGGATTTCCCCGCGGAATGCAGGGAGCGCCTCCTCCACCTCCGCCCGGGAGGGGAAGGGGGCGCCGGTAGGGGAGCATTGCCCCCAGATATCCAGGGTATCGCTGGTCAAACTGAAACGCACCCCGGCGGTATACCGTTTTTCCTGGATGGGCAGCAGCTCCAGCGCCTTGGCCGCCCGACCCACCAGGA